>USFH01000034.1 GCA_900553925.1 uncultured Clostridium sp. | reverse complement strand
TCTTAAGCAGACCATTGAAGCACGCTGGTACTTAATGAACTGCAAACTTGTTTGCTGTGAATTTAGTACCGCTGCGTGATGAACTGAGCGCGGAGGGCGCATATGAATCGAAGATTCATATTTAGGATGCGCCCGACAACCTGCCACAGAGCGAAGCGATGTGGTGATACCCGAGAGCGTGTCTGCATAGAATTCGTAATGATGTATAACTTGTTCAACACTGTATATGGTTTCGCAATTACGAGGATGATTATTAACATAATAGGAGGAACACAATGCTTATAATGGATGGTCACGTCGTCGATCCTGCAACCGGATTGCATGAGATCGCAGACGTATTGATTGAACAGGATTGTATAAAGAAGATATATGTGCGAAGCCGCGGTGAGCAGGCAGATTACCATGAAGCACAGGTAAACGGACATCTTGTGATTGATGCAAAAGGTAAATATGTCATGCCGGGATTTATCGATCTGCATGTGCATTTCCGGGATCCGGGACTGACATACAAGGAGGATATCATCACCGGATCGCGTGCGGCAGCAGCGGGTGGTGTGACGACAGTCTGTGCGATGCCGAATACAAAGCCGGTTGTCGATAATGTGGAAGTGCTGCAGGATATTTTAAAACGTGCGGAGCATGCGTATGTGCATGTGAAGCAGCTTTCCTCCATCACGAAAGGCATGGAGGGAAAAGAGCTTGTTGATATGGAAGCCATGTTAAAGGCAGGTGCAGTCGCATTTTCCGAGGATGGCAAGAGTGTCATGGATATCCGCGTGTACCGCGAGGCTATGAAGAAGGCTGCTGAACTTGGCGCTGTGATCATGGCACACTGCGAGGACAAGGATCTTGTTGGAACAGGCGTGTTGAATGAGGGTGTGGCATCGGAGAAGTTCGGTGTGCCGGGAATCCCGAATTCCGTGGAGGATGTCATCACGGCACGTGATATTTTCCTCGCACATGAGACAGGGGCGAAGCTTCATATCTGCCATTGTTCGACGATTGGTACTGTCGAGCTTATGCGGATGGCGAAGCGGCTTGGCGCACATGTCACAGCGGAGGTCTGTCCACATCATTTCACATTGACGGATGCAGATATCAAGGAAGCGGATAGCAACTACAAGATGAATCCGCCACTTCGGACAGAGAAGGATGTAAAGGCGCTGGTGGAAGGCCTGGTAGATGGAACGATGCCGGCAATCTCTACCGATCATGCACCACATTCCGCAGAAGAGAAGGCTCAGTTCTTCGATAAAGCACCATTTGGAATCGTCGGATTAGAGACTTCTGCAGCGCTTACATATACGGCGCTTGTAGCACCGGGCCTTATGGATATTATGGATATGGCGACGAAGATGAGCTACAATCCGGCGAAGATCATCGGCATCGATGAGAAGTACGGAAGACTGACACCTGGAGCGAAGGCGGATATCGTAATCTTCGATCCGGAAGAAACATGGGTCGTTGATCCGGTCAAGTTTGAATCGAAGGGACACAATACCCCATATACCGGACAGACATTGGTTGGAAAAGTTCTGACGACCATCGTAGATGGTGAGCTCCGCTATAATGGGGCAATTATAGAAGACCAGTAGGAGACCGCCGAGCGAATGTGAGGGCACAAATTATTAGGAGGACAAATAAATGATTAACGAATTAGTAGCACAGATTGAGAAAAAGGACGCGCCGATCGTAGTTGGATTAGACCCGATGCTTTCCTATGTACCAGAGTATATCCAGAAGAAAGCATTTTCTGAGTATGGAGAGACCTTAAAAGGTGCAGCCGAGGCAATCTGGGAGTACAATAAAGGCATTATCGATGCAACTTACGATCTGATTCCGGCAGTAAAACCGCAGATCGCAATGTATGAGCAGTTTGGAATCGAGGGACTTATCGCATTCCACAAGACATGTGCGTATGCAAAGGAGAAGGGACTTGTAATCATCGGTGACATCAAGCGTGGTGACATCGGCTCCACATCCACTGCATATGCAGTCGGACACCTGGGAAAAGTTCAGGTTGGAAGCAAGGAATATGCCGGATTTGACGAGGATTTCGTGACTGTCAACCCATATCTTGGAACCGATGGTGTGAAGCCATTTGTGGATGTATGCAAGCAGTACAACAAGGGTATTTTCGTACTCGTGAAGACATCCAATCCATCTTCCGGTGAGTTCCAGGATCAGCTTATTAATGGCCGTCCATTGTATGAGCTTGTCGCTGAGAAGGTCGTTGAGTGGGGTGAAGCCTGCATGGGCGATACATACAGCAATGTCGGATGTGTGGTTGGTGCGACATACCCTGAAATGGGTAAGGTACTCCGGAAGCTGATGCCGAAGACATACATCCTCGTACCGGGCTACGGTGCGCAGGGCGGTAAGGCAGCAGATCTCGTACATTACTTCAATCCGGATGGACTTGGTGCGATCGTCAACTCTTCCCGTGGCATCATCGCTGCGTATAAGCAGGACAAATACGCATCCTTCGGTGAGACCGGATATGCAGATGCGAGCCGCCAGGCAGTCAAGGACATGATCGCCGACATTAACGGCGCCAGAGCAAACCGCTAATAAATAAGGCAGCAGATTTATCGATACATTTTAGTAGATGTGTATAAATGTAATTGTGAAACAGATTCATAATGTAGATGGCTGTAGATGGCATGTGTTTCCATACACATTTATGCACGATATCATATGTTTGGAACTTAGAAGTTCTTGATGTTCTGCTTGTGGTCAGCAATGTTTGAACACGATGTTCAAACAAGCCGCCACTGAGCCAAGGATGGCGAATTGGCGGCGGTTGCGTCAGGTAAAAATGAGTAGTGCAGAACATCTAGCACTTCTTAGTTCCAATACATGATATGGGCATGAAGTGTATGGAAATACATGCCACGGCAAAACATAGATTTGTTTCACAATTACAAAGATAAGAGGAGTCGAAAATGGGAAAGATAAAGATGGAGGCGAAGATCGTCCGTCAGGACGAGATCGCCACAGATATATATTCAATGGTGATACAGGCACCGGAGATTGCCAGCCAGGCAGTACCGGGACAGTTTATTGACTTGTATTCCGCAGACGGAAGTAAGTTGCTTCCGCGTCCGATCAGTCTGTGTGAGATTGACCGTGCAGCAGGTACACTCCGGATTGTATATCGTATTGCAGGAAAGGGCACAAAGGAATTTTCACAGCTTACCTCCGATCATACGATCACGATACTCGGACCACTCGGAAACGGATTTACGAAGAAAGATAAGAAGGCGATCCTGATCGGTGGCGGAATCGGTATTCCACCGATGCTGCAGCTTGCGAAAGAGCTTACATGCGAGAAGTCCATCGTGCTTGGATTCCGTGATGAGGAATTCTTATCCGAGGAATTTGAACCATATGGTACCGTTTACAAATCCAGCGACAACGGCACGATCGGCGTCAAAGGAACGGTTATGGATGCAATTCGCGAGTACGGCATCGAAGGCACAGAAATCTATGCCTGTGGACCAACACCGATGCTTCGTGCGATTCAGAGTTATGCACTAGAACATGGCATCGAAGCACAGTTATCCTTAGAAGAGCGTATGGCATGCGGTGTGGGTGCCTGCCTTGCCTGCGTATGCAAGTCGAAGGAGATTGACGACCATTCACAGGTGAAGAATAAGCGTGTATGCAAGGATGGCCCTGTGTTTTATGCCGAGGAGGTGGAGCTTTGATGAATACAAAGGTAAGTATTGCAGGTGTGGAGCTTAAGAATCCGATTACCGTTGCATCCGGTACATTTGGTTCCGGTATGGAATACGACGAGTTCGTAGACTTAAATCTCCTTGGAGCGGTAACGACAAAGGGCGTAGCGAATGTTCCGTGGCCGGGGAACCCGACACCGCGTGTGGCTGAGACCTACGGTGGCATGATGAATGCGATTGGATTGCAGAATCCGGGAATTGATACATTTGTGAAGCGGGATATTCCATTCTTAAAGGAGAAGGATACGAAGATTATCGTCAATGTGTGTGGGAAAAGCACCGAAGATTATCTGGACGTTGTGGAGCGGCTTGGCGATGAGCCGGTTGACCTTCTGGAGATCAACGTATCGTGCCCGAACGTGAAAGAGGGTGGTATTGCATTTGGACAGGATCCAAAAGCACTCTATGATATTACGAAAGCAATCAAGGCGAAGGCGAAGCAGCCAATCATTATGAAGCTTTCTCCGAATGTCACAGATATTACGGAGATGGCGAAGGCCGCCGAGGCAGCCGGAAGTGATGCGCTTTCCCTGATCAACACTTTGACCGGAATGAAGATTGATATAAAGCGCCGCGCATTTGCAGTTGCAAACAAGACAGCGGGTGTGTCCGGCCCGGCAATCCATCCGATCGCGGTGCGTATGGTATATCAGGTGGCAAATGCCGTGAAGCTGCCGATTATCGGTATGGGCGGCGTGATGAATACCGAGGATGCACTGGAAATGATCATGGCCGGCGCGACTGCAGTTGCGGTCGGAACAGCGAATTTCCACAATCCATATGCAACGGTTGAGATTATAAAAGGAATTGAGGAATATATGCAGGCAAACGGGGTAGAGGATATCAACTCCCTGATTGGCTGTGTAAAATAAATGATTATGGGTTTGTTCAAGAAACGAAGATATTATTTTACAGATTCATCGTTTGCGGGCGATACAATCATCGCAGACTGTATGGGTGGAATCGCACTTACGATCGAGGTTGTCAGTGTGATTGTGTCCATTGCGACGGCGGGGCATGTGCCGGAGGTGTTCGGCATGCTTTACATCATCGCCATGCTGCTGTCTATCGTCGGAGAGATCTTTGCACGCATGGGTCTGCAGTCCCAGAAGGGCGGCGTGCGTGGCAAGCGGATCTCCATCTGGCTGAACATCGTATCCTTTGTGGTTCCGGTCATAATCATTTTATTAGGCAGATTTTAAAGTCTTCGGACGAGGTAGGAGGAAACTATGAACGACGCAGATTTGCAGGAGCGTATGCAGCTTGCGATAGAACGAATCAGTGAAATAAAGGAAGAGGATCAGCCAATCTGGGACACACTTGCGCAGATGGATGCAGGCGCGCAGAAGCTTAAAACGTATTTTGATAGTGTGGCGGAATTCATTCTGTATGTGTATGACGTGTACCAGATCGTGTCACAGCCGGGTAAGATCAACCTTCCGCTTTCAAAATTACAGGAGATCAATCACAATTTATATGCGGATATCTTACCGGAGCATTATGAGGAAAGCTTTGCAAATCCGGATTATGCGGTGGAAAAACTTGGTGAATATGGAAAATATTTATGCATGTTATACGCGGAGATCCGTGCTATGATTGCGTACGCGTATGAGGATGAGATGCAGGCGATGGTTTCCCTGATGGAGCTTTTCTTAGAGGTGTATGGGATCTTTATCGCATCCGTGGATGAGAAGCTTCCGGACGAGAAGGAGATCAAAGAAGCTATCTATTACTATATGTATGACTATGCGGATGTGCTTGTATCAAGGAGAATCCGGGAGACGGTTACATGTGTGAACCCATTTGCATATGACATCATCATGCAGAGTGATCTTACAACACCGGATTATCTGTATGCGTATGGTGAATATATCGGTGAAAATGAGCTCCGGATGGCACAGTATTTAGCGAAGCTTCCGGAGGAGAAAATCGAAAGTCTCGCACGCACGTATGTGCAGGGCTTTATCAAGGGCTTTGAGACGATGCGAATCGATATCAGCCCGAAAAAAACTGTCAATATCCGCTATGCGATCGGACAGGAGCGCATGGTGAAAGCGGCAATCCGCATGTTCGAGCAGGAAGGATTGTCTGTGATTTTGTTCCGGTATCCGGTCAGCCGTATGAACCGGAAGGGAACAATCCGTACCGGATACGCTGCGACACCGGCGAACAAGCAGTATGAGTATGACCATGCAGGGGATGATGCAGTCTTCTTCGACCGTGCGTACATGGAGCGTAAGCTCGAAGTCATGGAGCAGACCTATGAGCAGGAGAAAGAAGCTGCCCGTGTCTATGCAGGACCTGCGGTCATTGAAGTGTTCGGCGAAGAGCCGTTTGCTCCACAGACGAAGCCGACAGTCTGGAAATTATCCGACAAGCAGCAGAAGATGTCTGTGGAATATGGGTCGAAGGCAGCGGAGATCACAAACCGCTACATTCCGCACGATCAGTACAGCTTCACGATCATCGCATATCCAATCCCGGAGATTGGTGCGGATTTCGAGGAGATCTTCGATGCTGTTGTGGAAGTCAATACGCTTGATAATGAGAAATACAAATCCATCCAGCAGACGATGATTGACTGCCTTGATGACGCGCAATATGTGCAGGTGCTTGGCAAGGATGGCAACCAGACGGACATGAAAGTGATGCTGCACAAGATCGACAGAAAGACACAGACAAACTTCGAGAACTGTCTGGCAGATGTGAATATCCCGCTCGGCGAAGTATTTACTTCTCCGGTACTCAATGGCACGGAGGGAACGCTGCATGTAAGTCAGGTATATCTGAATGAATTAAAATACACAGATCTGAAACTTACATTCAAGGACGGAAAGGTCGCGGATTACACCTGTAAGAACTTCGAGGACGAGACAGAGAACAAGCGGTTTATCAAGGAGAATCTGCTGTTCCATCATGAGACACTTCCGATCGGAGAATTTGCGATCGGCACGAACACGACGGCATATGCGATGGCAAGAAAATACGATATCTTATACAAGCTCCCGATTCTGATCGTAGAGAAGATGGGACCGCATTTTGCAGTCGGTGATACCTGTTACAGCTACAGCGAGGACAGCCGCCTGTATAACCCGGACGGCAGAGAGATTGTTGCCAAAGAAAATGAGTGCTCTGCGCTCCGGAATTCCGAGGACAAAGAGGCACGGGCAGGTGCATATTTCAACTGCCATACCGATATTACGATCCCTTATGAGGAGATCGGCGGAATCTATGCAGTAAAATCGGATGGTACGAAGACGGCAATCATTGAAGACGGAAGATTCGTGCTTCCGGGTACGGAAGCGTTGAATGAAGCATTACAGTAAGCGCGTTATGACAGGAATTTTGTCAGGAATTAGTCATGGATTCCTGATGGAAGTTATAGAAACATTACAAAAATAAAGATACAGGAAGGAAGAAAAAATGGGTACAAAAAAGATCGGTGATCTGATTACAGATAACATGGGGGTATATGAAGGAAAAACAAAGCTTTCGTTCGGAAAGCTGGTATTGCTCGGTATGCTGGCAGGTGCTTTCATTGCGATTGGCGCATCAAGCAGCAGCGCGGCAGTTTACGGAATCAGCAATACAGGACTTGCGAAGTCGTTAGCAGGTGCAATCTTCCCGGTGGGATTGATGTTTGTTGTGCTGATCGGCGCAGAGCTTTTCACGGGTGACTGCCTGATGTCATTTGCTGTATTTGACAAGCGCATCAAGCTTCTCGATATGATCCGTGTATTGGTAGTTGTTTTTATCACGAATCTGATCGGCGCGTGTATCGTGGTTGTGTTGGTGAACCGTTGCGGACAGCTTGATTATGGAAACGGTGCGCTTGCAGCAGCGACGATCAAGACCGCTTATAATAAGATGAATTTAAGCTTTATGAAGGCATTTACATCCGGAATCATGTGTAACATCCTTGTATGTCTGGCCGTGCTTCTGGCAGGTGTATGTCAGGATGCGATTGGAAAGATCTTTGCATGTTTCTTCCCAATCTGGGCATTTGTGATTGCAGGTTATGAGCACTGTGTGGCAAATATGTACTATATTCCTGCAGGACTTCTTGCAAAGCACGGCGAGGCATACTATGATGCGGCAATTATGGCAGGTATGACACCGGATCAGCTTGATTCGATGACGGTTGGTAAGTTCTTCCTGAACAACCTCCTTCCGGTCACACTTGGAAATATCGTCGGTGGTGTCGTATTCGTAGCGTTACCACTGTACCTGATCTATAGAAATAAGAACAAGGCAGAAGCGTAAATCTTCTGCAGAAAGGACGTGAAATATGGCAAAACGTGTAATATGGATCGTACTTGACAGTGCAGGAATCGGAGCGGAACCGGACGCAGATAAGTTCGGCGATGTAGGTTCCGATACATTTGGACATATTTTAGAGACATATCCGGATGCGAAATTCGATAATCTGACGAAGCTTGGACTTCGGGCGATTGAGAAGACATCGTTTTACGATGCGGCAACAAAGCAGGATGTAACCGGCGTGTATGGAAAGGCACAGGAGTTATCGAATGGCAAGGATACGACAACCGGACACTGGGAGATGATCGGGATCCATACGAAGCACGCATTCCCGACATATCCAAATGGATTCCCACAGGAGATTATCGATGCATTTATCGAGCAGACCGGTTGTGGAGCTATCTATGGAAACAAAGTCGCTTCCGGGATCCCGATTATTGCGGAATATGGAGAAGAGCACATGAAGACCGGATATCCGATCGTCTATACGTCGGCAGATTCGGTATTCCAGATCGCGGCGTCCGAGGAGAAGGTCGGACTTCCAAGATTGTATGAGATGTGTGAGATTGCAAGAAAGATTCTGGTCGGCGAACATGGCGTCGGACGCGTGATTGCAAGACCATTTGTGCGAAAAGGCGATGGATTCGAGCGTACGAGCAACCGCCGTGACTATGCGTTAGAGCCATCGGAACACAACGTGCTGGTGCATCTGGCAGATGCGGGCGTGCGGGTATGCGGAGTCGGTAAGATCAGCGATATCTTCCACGGCAGCGGCATCTGCGCTTCGGTGCATACAACCGGGAACACCGATGGTATGCAGAAGACGCTTGACTATATGCAGACAGAACCGGAGGGGCTGATCTTCACGAATCTGGTTGATTTTGATATGAAATACGGACACCGTCGGGATACGCTTGGCTATAAGAACGCTCTCGAAGAATTCGATGCGTGGCTGCCGAAGCTGTATGCGCGGATGACGGACGAGGATCTTCTGATCGTGGATGCCGATCATGGCTGTGATCCGACATTTAAGGGAACCGACCACACACGGGAATATATTCCGATTCTGATGTATGGAAAAGGATTGAAGCAGGGAACAGATCTTGGCACAAGACCGACCTTTGCCGATATTGGCAAGACCGTGGAGGAGTACCTGCTCGGAAGTTGTGTGGATGATGCGAAGGCAATTGGGAACAGTTTTCTGCAGGATATCATGTAGCTACGACACAGGGGGTGACGTTGGATGTATCGAATGTACGATATGATCATGAAGAAGCGGAGCGGTGCAGAGCATACCGCAGATGAAATCCGTTTTATCGTGGAAGGGTTTACGAAGGGAGAAATCCCGGATTATCAGATGAGTGCGTGGCTGATGTGTGTCTATTATAAGGGCATGACACACGATGAGACCTGTGCACTGACACATGCGATGGCACAAAGCGGTGACCAGTTAAGTCTTGCAGCCATCCACGGTGTGAAGGTCGATAAGCATAGTACCGGAGGGGTCGGGGATAAGACGACATTTATCGTAGCACCGATCCTCGCAAGTCTGGGTGTACCGGTTGCGAAGATGAGCGGCAGAGGACTCGGACACACGGGAGGTACGATTGATAAGCTGGAGGCAATTCCGGGTTTCTGCGTGAGTATCCCGGAAGAAGAATTTATCGAGCATGTGAATTCCATGAAGCTGGCACTTGTCGGACAGACGGGGGATTTGGCACCGGCAGATAAGAAGATCTATGCGTTGCGTGATGTGACGGCGACGGTTGACAGTTTGCCGCTTATTGCATCTTCGATTATGAGTAAGAAGCTTGCGGCAGGGGCGGATGCAATCGTGCTGGATGTGAAATGTGGCAGCGGTGCATTTATGAAGAACGAAGCAGATGCGAAGGCACTGGCACAGATCATGGTTGACATCGGCAAATCCGCGGGCAGAACGTGTTATGGCGTGATCACTGATATGAATGAACCGCTCGGCTGCAAGGTCGGCAATGCACTCGAAGTGATCGAGGCGGTGCAGGTGTTGGCGATGAAGGATGTGAAGGCATATCTGGAACTAGATTTATTGTTGGCTGAAGATAATAACACTTCTACTCGCGAAGGCTACGACAGGCATGGCATTTACCGCCTGCTTACCGTGTCGCTCACACTAGCGGCATATATGTATATGGCAGCGGGAAAATCCGATGATTTTGAAGCTGCGAAGGCACAGTGTGAAAAAGCAATCGAGAGCGGTGCGGCACTTGCCAAGTTCAGAGAGTTCGTGGAAGCACAGGGTGGCGATGGCAGTTACATCGACGATGTGAACAAATTCCGGCTCGCGGCAAACTGTGTTCCGATCGTCTGTGAAGAGGATGGATATCTGGCAGCCTGCAACACAAGCGAGGTTGGCATGGTGAACCTCATCTTAGGCGGCGGACGTGCAACGAAGGACAGTACGATTAACTTAGGTGTCGGGCTCGATATCCGAAAGCATCTGGGCGATGTGGTGCGAAAAGGAGACGTGCTTGCCTATATGTATATCGATGATATGGGTGTATTGGAAGAGGCAAAGAAACGGTTGCTTGGGGCATATACGGTTGAGCAGAAACAAATAAAACTAGAGAAACTTGTGAAAGATATAGTGGCGTAGGGAAAACTACAAATGGAGGGGCGAATGAAAAAATGTAGAGGGAAGAGACTTGTTGCATATATCATTGCATTTGCAATTATATTCAGTATTGGCATGACGGAACTGTCGCCAATCGCAGAGGCGGCACAGTACACAATACTGGAGACCGATGTAAGTGCGCCATCGACAGGATGTACGATGTTCGGGGTGTATGGAACGTATTATGTAGATGCACAAAATGCATTGAACCGGATCAATGAAATCCGGAAGGAAGCGTGCGATGCCGGAAATGTACCGGATCCGCGAAATGAAAGAAGAATGCTTACCTCATCCGATTATGTACCGATCAAATGGTCTACCGATCTGGAGCGAATTGCCAGAATCCGTGCGATGGAAGGCGGATTGTATATTACATTGGTCGAGATGGCACATGGCAGATTAAATGGAAAGAGCTGGTCGAGTGTTCAATATAATGGTTTGAGTGCATATGGTGAAGTTCTTGCATTTAATTATTCAAAAGGAAATTTTATATCAGGAATTAATCAGTGGTATGGCGAAAAATCAGCCTGGGTAAATCAGACATCCGGTGCCGTAACCGGTCATTATACAAGCATGATTGATCCAAGGAATACCTATGTTGGACTGGGGGATTTTTATACAACTGCCTCTGGTTATCCGAATACGTTAGCGGGTGAGTTTAACAGCACTTCCCAGAGCTTAAGCCAGTCTGCCTTATCCGGATATACAGATATTATGCAGAAGGTCGAAGTAAAGAACTCTTATATCAACAAGTATTATCTGGATGGCTCGGAGACACAGTATTTGGGAGAGACACAGACACTCACACCAATGGTTCATCTGGTGAATGGTTCCAATTCGCTGGATCTCTGGGTGATTGATACTGTTACGTACACATCCTCTGATACAACAGTAGCAAGCGTGTCAGCGGATGGAGTAGTTACTGCAAAGAAAGCCGGAACTACAACGATTACTTGCAAAAAAGGAAGTACCGTACTTTGTACATTTAGTCTTACTGTGAACTGTAATCATAATAAAGTATTGCAGTCAACGGTTCAACCAACGTGTAAGACACCCGGAGAGAACATATATAAGTGTTCAAAATGCGGGATGATCATAAAAGAAACAATAGAAAAAGCACCACACTCCTATGTGTATGGCACGGCAGACAGCACAGGCAAGGCAACCGGCGTATGTTCATTCTGTAATGCAACGATTACGATTGTACCTCCGACGTCGATGTCATTATATTGGAGGAATAGTGAATCGTCGGATAGTTATCATCAAAATGTACCAACTGAAAATTCAGTAGGTTCAAATATTTTGTGCTATGTAAATAATGTCAATGGAGATAGCGGTTATCGAGATGTTGTGTTTGAAAGCTCAGATAACAGTATCGTAGAGGCTCCCAAAAAGAGTATTGTACAACCGAACGATGCTGTTTTGAAAGTGAAAAAAGCAGGAATTGTTACGATTTCTGTATACCCAAAATACAACCCTTCTATAAAAAGATCCTACACAATTCGAGTAGGAGCAACTGGATCGGTAGATATCAGTAGTGCGGTAGTGACACTGGCGAAGACGTCTATATCATGTGGAACAAGTACATCTGCGGTTGCTCCAACAGTAACTTATAATGGCATTAAGCTGACAAGCGGAACAGATTATACCGTGAGTCATTCGACGAGTGGAACAACAGGTACATGCAAGATTACGGGTAAAGGCATCTTTTCAAAATCAGTTGAGAAAACATACACCATTACACATATATATGTGAATGATCCGACAGTAACAGGAGCATTAAAAAGCAATGCAACGTGTACGAAGAAAGCAACATATTACAAGAGCTGTTCCAACTGTAAAAAGCTAAGTACAGAGACTTTTGAATCTGGCAGTCTGGCAGCACATTCTTATACGGTACAGCATGTAGATACAGCGCATTTCGCGAGTGCAGCAACCTGTGAAAAGCCGGCAGCGTATTATTATAGCTGTGCGGGATGTGGACAGAAGGGAACGACAACATTTTATAGCGGAGACAAACTGAACCATCAGTATACACAGAAAGTTCAGACGGAAGCTGCGTTAAAGGAACCGGCAAATTGCGTATCGCCGGCAATTTATTATTATAGTTGTGCGAGATGCGGAGCAGTAGATAAGTCTGCAAATGCAAAAACATATACATATGGTACGGCAGGGAATCATTCTTATACTAAAAAGATAATATCCGATACATATCTTGCAAGTGCAGCGAATTGTTCATCATCAGCCAGATATTACTATGCATGCAGTGGATGCAATAAGAAGGGAGATGTGCAATATTCGTATGGAACAGCATTGGGGCATGCGTATTCTGTAAAGCATATATCTGATGCTTACATGGCAAGTGCAGCAACATGTACGTCACCAGCAACATATTATTACGAGTGCAGCCGGTGCGGAAAAACAGGTACAGATGTGTTTACGTATGGTGATAAATTGCCGCATCAATTTACGGCGAAGATAGTAAGCAATACAACGAAAAAGTCGGATGCAACCTATGATTCGCCAGCTGTGTACTATTATAGCTGTTCACAGTGTGGCGCGGTAAGTGGAAGCAGTACATTTACATATGGAACTACGGTACCAAGACCAACGGTAATTCCACAAGTAGATGTCAGCTACAAGACGCATATCCAGACATATGGTGATTCCCAACCGGCAATGTCAAATGGCTGGATGGCAGGTACAAGTGGTGAAGCAAAACGATTGGAAAATATCTGGGTACGTGTATCCGGAAATGCAAATCTTGGTGTACAGTACACTACACATTGCCAGACGTATGGCTGGCTGCCGTGGTCTGCAAATGGCGAGAAAAACGGAACGAGCGGTGAGGCAAAACGTTTAGAAGCAATCAAAATCCGTCTGACCGGAGCAGATAAAGATAACTATGATATTTATTATCGTGTACATGCACAGTCATTCGGCTGGCTTGCATGGGCAAAAAATGGGGAACCATCCGGAACAGCAGGATATGGAAAGCGGTTGGAAGGAATTCAGATTGTCGTAGTGAAGAAAGGAGAACCGGCGCCAGGACAATCGTATGCGAATGTGAATCCGTCATCTGTGAATACCCGTGCATATGTTGCTTTGCAGAATGGTTCGATTCAGATTCCGGGGGACGCGTATAATGCCAATATAATGTATAAGACCCATGTACAATCTTTCGGCTGGCAGACATGGAAAACCAATGGACAGATGTCCGGAACCAGTGGCAAGGCAAAGCGGTTGGAGGGAATCAATATCAAGTTATCGAATGCACCATATTCAGGTGGCGTAAGGTATACAACGCATGTACAATCTTATGGATGGCAGGGAAATGAAAATGATCCGAATACATGGAGAAAAGATGGTGAAATGTCCGGTACAAGCGGACAGGCAAAACGATTAGAAGCAATCCGGATTTCGCTCTATGGGGAGATGGCAGAACACTATGATATTTATTACCGCGTACATGCACAGTCGTTTGGCTGGCTGTCGTGGGCAAAAAACGGAGAAGCATCCGGAACTGCCGGACTGGCAAAAAGACTGGAAGGTATACAAATCATATTGGTTCCAAAGGGATCTCCGGAACCCGGAAGAACGTACGATAATATAACAGCAACAAATACTGTTTCCTTTATCAGGAGATAGTGATACAATACAATATATTTAACATCAAGGAGGCAGAACAAATGAGAGTAGCAGTGATTATGGGATCCACAAGTGATCTTCCGAAAGTAGAACCGGCAATCAAGATTCTGAAGGATTATGGCGTACAGGTTGATGTGCGGTGCCTGTCAGCACACCGTGCACATGCAGGACTTTCCGCATTTATTGAGGAAGCAAACGGAAACGGCACAGAAGTGTTTATTACAGCCGCAGGTATGGCAGCCGCACTTCCGGGCGTTGTTGCAAGCCAGACCGTACTTCCGGTTATCGGTGTTCCAATCTCCGGTTCCGTACTCGATGGACAGGACGCACTTTACTCTATCGTGCAGATGCCATCCGGAATTCCGGTTGCAACCGTAGCGATCAATGGTGCAAAGAATGCCGCATATCTCGCATTGCAGATCATCGGTGTACAGCATAAGGAAGTGCAGGAGAAGCTGCTCGCAGAGAGAAAGCAGATGGAAGAAAGTGCCATGAAGGCAAACGAAGAAGTGATTGCAAAATACAATTAAGACAAGTTGCAATAACAACACCAATTTTTAACAAAATTCCATTTTACTTTACTATCTTTATCAAGTATAATAAAAGCAACGTGGATTTCACGGTATGAAGATGAGAATTATAGGAGGGTTTTATTACAATGGGAATTTTACAGAGATTTAAAGACATTATGGCTTCAAATATCAATGCACTTCTCGATAAGGCAGAAGATCCGGAGAAGATGATTGATCAGACACTCCGTAACCTGACGAAGGACCTGGCAGAAGTGAAGAAGGAAACAGCTGCCGTTATGGCAGATGAGCAGAGATGCAAGCGTGAGCTTGATGAAGTGAATTCTGAGATTACGAAGATGCAGGCATACGCAGAGAAGGCACTTCTTGCAGGAAACGAAGCAGATGCCATGAAGTTCTTAGAGCAGAAGAACCAGCTCACAGCGAAGCAGGCAAGCTTGCAGCAGACCTATGATGTTGCAGCTGCAAATGCA
>USFH01000033.1 GCA_900553925.1 uncultured Clostridium sp. | reverse complement strand
GTTCGTGGTGCAGTTGTTCTTCCTCACGGAACAGGTAAGACTGTAAAGGTTCTCGTATTTGCTAAGGGTAACAAGGTAGATGAGGCTCTTGCAGCAGGTGCTGATTACGCAGGTGGAGATGAGCTTGTACCAAAGATCCAGAACGAAGGCTGGTTAGATTTTGATGTTGTTGTTGCTACACCGGATATGATGGGTGTTGTTGGACGTCTTGGCCGTGTCCTTGGACCAAAGGGCTTGATGCCAAATCCAAAGGCTGGTACAGTTACTATGGACGTAACAAAGGCAATCAACGATATTAAGGCTGGTAAGATTGAGTACAGACTTGATAAGTCAAACATTATCCATGTGCCAATTGGAAAGGCTTCTTTCACAGAGGAGCAGTTAACAGACAACTTCCAGACTTTAATAGATGCAGTTGTTAAGGCTAAGCCGGCAGCAGCAAAGGGACAGTACATTAAGAGCTTGGTAGTAGCTTCTACAATGGGTCCTGGCGTAAAGCTGAACGTTACAAAGTACTAGGATTTAGCCATAACGAAGAAAAGAGTGTGAATGGATTCCGATGCGGAGTGCAGACGCACTCTTTTTTTCTTGCTTTTCAATCGTAATAATAGTAAAATTAAAGTACTTGATACATCGAGAAAGTAATTTATTACCAAGGGGGTACAGACAATGGAAAAGGAACAGATTGTAACAAAACTTACGGAAGTGATTCATGATGTTTTGCCAGAATTGGATGATGTAGATATGCATGCAGACATGGTAAATGAATATGGTGTAAATTCCGTATCTTTAATTCGCCTGCTTGTAGCAGCAGAGAGCAAGTTTGATATTTCGTTTGATGATTATGAGCTTGCACTTAGTGATTACGATTCGTTCAGTGATATTGCAGCTTTGATAGCAGAAAAATTAGCATAAATGGGAGGAACAGTAAAATGGCAGACATGAAAAAATTACCGGTAACATATCCTATGATTACATCTTGGCAGTGGCACGCGACACTGTTTTCCATTCTTTCGGATGATGAGAATGCGAAGAAATGGATTTTTAGTAACTATATTCAGCTCCGTTGCTATAACATTCAGGAGATTTTTACAGGGGACGATATGCTTCTTGCGGATATGATGCCGGGAAGCAGCGCTTTGAAGCAGTGTCCATATCTGATGTTCTCCCTTCTTACGAAAGAGCAGATTCAGAGTTATTGTGGAAATATTATTGATTTTGTTATCAAGACGATTGATCTGAATGGTTATGTATATGGTGTATTCGATGAGGCGAAGATTCTGTGTGATGCAGATGTGGATTACAAATTCCCTCATGAGCTGTTTATCTATGGATATAACCGTGATGAAGAAGTATTCTATGTAGGAGATTTCACATTCCAGGATCATTATTCTTATAATACAGTCAGCTTCAAGGATTTGGAACGTGGTTATGAGGTTATCACAGAACAGGATGACCATGTATTTAAGGATGATCATAAGGGTGGTCGTGGTCTGTATGTTGTTATGAAGAATACAGAGCATCCAATCTATGAGCTTGATATTGAATTAATTAAGCAGACAATCAGTGAGTATTTGAATTCACAGGATACGAAGGATCATTTCCGTATGCTTCGTAATCGTTTTGATGATACAACATTTGGTATTAAAGTGTATGATAAGGTGCTTGCACAGATTGATAAGCAGCTTCATGCAGAGGAACCGGACTTCGATATCCGTGCATTGCATGTGATGTACGATCATAAGGTACTGATGCTTGAGCGTATCAAATACCTTATGAAGCATGGATATCTGAAGTACAACGAGGATACGATCAAAGAATACGAGACAGTTGTCCGCAATATGCTGACCGCACGTAATCTGCTTGTGCGTATCTCTATCACAGGCGAGATTGAGTCATCTGTCCGTTTCAAGAACTATTTTGAACTTGCAAGAGAAAAGGAGATCAGCACATTGTTCCGTATCCTTGCAGAACTGGAAGATAAATAATATGACAAAGATTCATGTATCTGTTGTACAAGTAAATCAGGAATACATAGAACAACATTTTGATGAATTGGTCGAACGCTTATACCCGGAACGAAAGTCCCGGGTATTGGCTTTTCGAAGAAAGGAACCGGCATATGTGTCGGTTGTTGCGGGATTACTGTTGCAGGAACTCGTGGAGAAACAGCTTGGAATCCACCCCGACGAACTCGTACTTGAAAAAAATGAGAACGGGAAACCGTGGATAAAAGATCATCCGGAGTTTTATTTTAATATCTCCCATGCAGGGGACTATGTGGTGCTTGCATATGGGGATGTGCCGCTGGGGGTCGATATCGAGCAGATCCGGAAAAAGGATAATCTGCGTGTTGCCAGACGTTGCTTTACCGAGCGGGAGTATGCCTATGTATCCGGACAAAAAGAGGTGGCATCTCAGGAGTCGGCAGGTGCGCCTGGTGGGGTGGCGGAGAAATCAGGGTTCGAGCCGGATGATAGTCTGTGTGCAGAGCGGTTCTTCTATCTATGGACAATGAAAGAGTCATACCTGAAGCTTACAGGTGATGGAATCAGTGTACCGCTCAATTCCTTTGAAATCGATCCGGTGCAGAAGACCGTCATTGGAACGCCGTACCGGTATTTTATGCTTCGGATGGATGATTATTGGATATCTGTCTGTGCGGAGGATGATTGTACCGTGGAATACCGGCTGGATTCCTGCATCCGTTTTTGAGATGGTCGGTTATGCCGATCTCATGGAGACATCCAGGTTTGTACGTTTGGACTTTTGAGAATTTTGAAATTTTGATATTTGAATTCAATTTTGTTAAGAAATCGCTTGACATTTAGTCGAAACTACGATAAAATATCATCTGTTGTGAGACACAACACAGATGCGGTCGTAGCTCAGCTGGATAGAGCACTTGGCTACGGACCAAGGTGTCGGGAGTTCGAATCTTCTCGGCCGCATATTTTAAAGCTCCTCGAGTAATCGGGGAGCTTTTTTGCGCGTTCCTACAAGCACTGCATGCAGTGCTATATATTTAATAAGGCAGATAAGACGGAAGATTCAATCTATAATTTTATAGTTAATATGCGAGCAACCAAAGTGTAGATACGGATGATATATGCAACAAATACTCAAGCAGACCGTTGAAATACATCGGCACTTAATGAGCGGCAGCAATTTTGCTGCTGCGAATTTAGTACCGTTATGTATTGAACCGAGCGAGAGGAGACGCCCATGGAACGAAGTTCCATTTAGGATGGCGTCGACGATGTGCCGCAGAGCGAAGCGATGGGGCGTTACCCGCACGTGTCTGCGGAGGATTCTGTTGCATATATTATCCGTAGGATAAATGGGGCTCGCAATTCAAAATAAAAAAGACGATCGAACCTCGACCGTCTTATGAACTGGGCTACCAGGATTCGAACCTGGAAAATGCTGGAGTCAGAGTCCAGTGCCTTACCATTTGGCGATAGCCCATCATTATGAAGTTTGAAGACTTTTTCGTGTCTCACAAGTTGGTATTATATTACATGTCTTATTAAAATGCAAGCCTTTTTTGAAAAAAATTTACAAAAAATTGAAACCGTATACATTTCTGCCCGCTTGTCAGGAATTGGATAAATAATTGTTTGACAAACGGAAACAAATACTATATGATTGCTTACGTTGAACGCTAGGAGAAAACAAAGATTTTTGTAAATCGATTGCGTAGTGAACAACCATTTGAAAGGAAGTAAGTATGAGTAGCGTAATATATGTGGTTCCGTGGGCCATTTGTGATACAGAGAGCATATATGTGAAGAAAGTCAAGGGCGATGACGTGCAGGTACCGGAGAAGGGCAGTGAGTTTAATTCGTGGTGTATCCGTAATGTGGTTGCAAGTCCGGATCGCAGAACGAAGGATACGTATGCAGTTGTGGATGTATTCAATGGCTATAAGGATAAGATGAATGAGAAGGGCATGTCTGTGTTCTCACTTACCAATTCACAGGATGTATTGGAGGATCTGGGATTTCAGAAAGCAGATGAGGCCGAGACAGCATTTATCAGGAATAAGGTATTGAAGTTGAATAAGGACAAGAAAAAATAGACCACGTATATTTGTGGTCTATTTTTCTAGAAAGTAGGAAGTATGATAGAAATTGGAAAATGGAATGATCTGAAAGTCATTCGCTCGAAGGATTTTGGAATATATCTCGGAGAAGAAGACAGCTCGACGGCGGAGACGGTTCTGCTTCCGAGAAAACAGGTGCCGGAGGGCGTGAAAGCGGGCGCATCCCTGCGTGTCTTTATTTACCGCGATTCGCAGGACCGGATTATCGCGACGACGAATGTACCATTGATCACTGTGGGTGAAGTGAAGAAGCTGCAGGTGAAGAATGTGACAAGCTTAGGTGCGTTTATGGATTGCGGACTGGAACGGGATGTGCTGCTTCCGTTCAAGGAGCAGACCGCGAAAGTAGAAGCTGGGAAGTTCTATCTCGTACGGATGTATGTCGACAAATCCGGACGTCTGGCAGTATCGATGAAGGTTGGTAAGGAATTACAGCCAATCGAGGGCTACGAGGAAGGACAGGATTTTGTAGGAACTGTGTATGAGTTCAAGAAGGATTTCGGCGCATTTGTGGCAATCGACGACAAATACCCGGGACTGATCTATGCGAGTGAGTTGTATGTGCCGGTGCGTGTTGGTGATGAGGTGCATGGCAGAATCGTGAAGATCCGTCCGGATGGAAAGGCAGATCTTGCATTGCGGAAACTGGCATATGCACAGATGGAAGAGGACAGTGAGATGGTATATGCCGTTATAAAGAGCTATAAGGGCGTTTTACCGTTTACAGATAAGGCAGATAAGGATATAATCAAGAAAGAGTTCGGACTTAGTAAGAATGCGTTTAAGCGTGCCTGCGGACGCCTCTTGAAAGAGGGAAGAATCCGCATTACGGATAAAACGATCGAACTTGTTGATTAGATAATATTTATAGGAGGCGCATATATTATGAAGACAGTAATCCATACACCAAAGGCACCGGCAGCAATCGGGCCATATTCCCAGGCAATTGCGGTTGGAGATATGATTTATACATCTGGTATGATTCCGATTATTCCGGAGACCGGCGAGCTTGAGACCGGCGATGTTAAGGCACAGGCGAAGCAGGCAATCGGGAACCTGATTGCGTTGTTGAATGAGGCAGGCAGCGATGCAGAGCATGTGGTAAAGACTACGGTATTTATTAAAGATATGAATGATTTTGCGGCAGTGAATGAAGTATATGCAACATTCTTTGAGAAGGACTGCCCGGCACGTTCGTGTGTGGAGGTTGCAAGACTTCCGAAGGATGTGAAGATTGAAATCGAAGCAATCGCAATCAAAAAATAATATAATAAGTATATTGGACAGTAAAAACAAGTAAAAACGCTCGATTATGTTATTTTCTGCTTGCATAATTACATATGAGTGGTAAAATAAAGGGCAGATAATACGCATGAGGGAAAGGAAGTAATAAATCATGAGCAAAAATATTGATTGGTCTTCACTTGGCTTTGGCTATGTGCAGACAGACAAGCGTTTCGTATCAAACTATAAGAACGGTGCATGGGATGATGGTGTATTGACCGAGGATGCAACCGTTAATCTGAGTGAGTGTGCCGGAGTTCTTCAGTATGCACAGACCTGTTTTGAAGGTTTGAAAGCATATACAACAGAGAAGGGACAGATCGTGATTTTCCGTCCTGACTTAAATGCATCCCGTATGGCGGATTCCTGCAAGCGTCTGGAGATGCCTGTATATCCGGAGGATAAGTGGGTTGATGCAGTTGTAAAGACAGTAGAGGCGAATATTGACTGGGTACCGCCATATGGCTCCGGTGCAACTTTGTACATCCGTCCATATATGTTCGGTAGCAATCCGGTTATCGGTGTAAAGCCTGCAGATGAGTATCAGTTCCGTGTATTCTGTACACCGGTTGGTCCATACTTTAAGGGCGGTGCAAAGCCAATCGTAATCCGTGTCAGCGATTATGATCGTGCAGCACCTCATGGAACAGGTCATATCAAGGCCGGACTGAACTATGCAATGAGCTTATACCCGATCGTTGATGCACATAATCAGGGATTTGCAGAGAATATGTATCTGGATGCTGCAACACGTACGAAGGTAGAAGAAACAGGTGGAGCAAACTTCATCTTTATTACAAAGGATGGTACATTGGTAACACCAAAGTCAGACAGTATCCTTCCTTCTATCACTCGTCGTTCTCTGATGGTTGTTGCAGAGAAGTACCTTGGCATGAAGGTAGAACATAGAGAAGTTTACTTCGATGAGGTAAAGGATTTCGCAGAGTGTGGTCTGTGTGGTACAGCCGCTGTTATCTCTCCGGTTGGAAAGATCAACGATCATGGCAAGGAAATCTGCTTCCCAAGCGGTATGGATGAGATGGGACCATACATTAAGAAGCTGTATGATGCTCTGACAGGTATCCAGATGGGACGAATCGAAGCACCGGAAGGCTGGATCAAGGTAATTAAATAATTTATGAATAAAAAAATATTAACCATCACAATCCCCTGCTATAATTCGCAGGACTATATGAAAAAGTGTGTCGATCACGCATTGATTGGTGGCGAACTCGTGGAGATATTGATCGTGGATGACGGCTCTACAGATGACACAGCGCAGATTGCAGATGCCTATGCAGAGAAGTACCCGACGATTGTAAAGGCAATTCATAAAGAAAATGGTGGGCATGGTGATGCGGTGAATACCGGTATCGCCCATGCAACCGGAGTTTATTTCAAGGTTGTTGACAGTGATGACTGGCTTGACAAAGAGGCCTACAAACAAGTGCTGAAGGTCTTAAAGAAGATTGTGGAAGATGAGAAGGATTTGGATGTTCTGCTCTCCAACTATATCTATGACAAGGTAGAACGTCGGAAGAAGCGCGTGATGCGTTACCATGGTGCTTTACCGGAGAAACGGATCATCAGCTGGGAAGACAGCCGGATCCGGTTCAACAAGTTCCAGTATGTACTGATGCACTCGGTCATTTACCGGACGCAGCTGCTGAAGGACTGTGGGTTGCAGCTTCCGAAGCATACATTTTATGTGGATAATCTCTATATATTTGAACCGATGATTCGTGTGAAGAAGCTGATGTACCTGAATGCTGATTTATATCATTATTATATTGGCAGAGAAGGACAGTCGGTCAATGAGAAGACGATGATGAAGCGGATTGATCAGCAGATGCTTGTCAACCGGACGCTGATCCAGTTTTTCAGTGAGAATCGAAAAGAACTCCCACCACAGATGTATCGATTTTTGTTCCAGTACTTAGATATGATGATGTGTGTTGCATCGAGTATCTGTGTTGTATCAAAGGACAAAGAGTTATATAAGAAGAAAAAAGAACTGTGGAAGTATCTGAAGGATACAGACGAAGAATTATACAAGGAACTTCGCACAACGTTGTTCGGTATCACGTTCAATCTGCACGGACCAACGGGCAGATGGTTTGCTAGAACCGGATATCGTGTATTCCAGAAGTTGTTTGGATTTAATTAAAAGATAAATAAAAATTCCGAAGCTTGTTTATAACAGACTTCGGAATTTTTGTTTTATCAAAAAACTATGAAACGATTCAGTTATTACATTTCTTTCTGTTTTGCTTTTCCCCAAGGAATCACATAGACAATCGGATAGAGGATTGCTGCCAGCGCAAATGCACCGATGACATCCCACACCGAATGCTGCTTCAAAAATATCGTGGATAAGATAATCAGAATACCAATGATTGTTGCAATCACTTTGATCCATGCTTTATTTTTCATGCCTTTGCTCTTGTATAGGGCAACGAGACAACCAAGTGTGTTAAAAACATGCAGACTTGGGAATACGTTCGTGCTTGTGTCTGTCTTGTACAGCATCTTGACGAGTGTTGCACACAGGTTATTGTTGTAGGAGATATCCTGCCGCAGATCAAGACCATTGTGCCAGATTGTGCAGATGATCAGGAAAATCGTCATGCCGCTGAACAGATACGCACAGCATTGGTAATATTCTTTCTTGGAATAGAAAAATTCGTATCCAACTATCGCCGGGACAAACAAAAACCACATAAGATAGGGGACAATAAAATATTCGCAGAATGGAATCTTATAATCAACCGGCATCGATACGAGATCAAACTCTGTGGTTACTGTCTTTTCTAACCACATGAACCATGGCATATAGATTACGATGTATAACAGTGTCCATATATGATTATACTTTTTTAAAAACGTGGAATTTTTTTTATTCATACGGTCCGGATACCCTTTCTTTTGTGTTGCATAGAAAACCGAAAGGATATCCAGCCGGTGAATTCACATGCATTATAAACTGCCACTTTCAAATGTAGACAAATGGTAGTATATCATGCTTCTTTGGAATGTGCAATCGCAGCACCGACAAATCCTAAGAATAATGGATGTGCCTTGTTTGGACGGCTCTTAAACTCCGGATGTGCCTGTGTTCCGATGAACCAAGGGTGATCCGGAAGTTCGATCATTTCTACGATATGTCCGTCTGGAGACAAACCGGACAGGAGCATGCCGTGATCCGTCAGAACCTTTCTGTAATCGTTGTTTACCTCATAACGATGTCTGTGACGCTCGTTGATGTGATCGGTACCATATAACTGGTAAGCCTTGGAGCTCTTGTCAAGGACACATGGATAAGAACCAAGCCGTAATGTTCCGCCTAAGTCTGTGACACCATTCTGGTCAGGCATGATATGGATGACCTGATGGCTGGAACTAGGGTTGAACTCGGAGCTGTTCGCATCCGGATAGCCGACAACATTTCTTACGAATTCCACGATGGTAAGCTGCA
Source organism: uncultured Clostridium sp. (assembly GCA_900553925.1). Classification (GTDB taxonomy): domain Bacteria; phylum Bacillota; class Clostridia; order Lachnospirales; family Lachnospiraceae; genus Coprococcus_C. Next base: position 6,659 of record USFH01000033.1, on the reverse strand, counting down.
TACCAAGACATAAGCCAAGGTAAGGAATCTTGTTTTCCCGTGCATAGGTGATTGCTTCAATCATGCCTTCGATACCACGGTCACCGAAACCGCCGGGTACTAAGATGCCGGATACATCACCTAAGATTTCTGAGACATTTTCTTTTGTGACAAGCTCAGAATCCACCCACTTGATCTCAACATCCGCACGGTGTGCTACACCGGCGTGCTTCAGGGATTCTACGACAGAGATGTAAGCGTCGTGCAGGCTGACATATTTTCCAACCAGGGCAACGCGTACCTTCTTCTGTGGATGTTTCCAATTGTCAACCATGGCAATCCAGTCATCAAGATCCGGTGCCGGGCATGGGATATGGAGACATTTGCAGGCTGCATCGGCAAGCTTCTCGTGCTCCATGGCAAGAACGACTTCATATAATACATCCACGTCCAGATTCTGGATGACACATTCGCTTGGAACGTTACAGAAACTGGCAATCTTATCTTTAATTGCTTTGTCTAACGGAAGATCGGAACGGCAGACTAAGATATCCGGCTGGATACCAAGCGACTGACAGGTCTTTACGCTTGCCTGTGTCGGCTTTGTCTTCAGCTCGCCGGATGATTTTAAATATGGAATCAGTGTGACGTGGATCATGATGCAATTCTCGTGTCCGACATCCAACTGAAACTGACGGATGGCTTCCATGTACGGTTGGCTCTCGATATCGCCGACAGTACCGCCAACTTCGATGATCGCAATCTCATTGTCTTTTGCATCTGGATTGCGATAGAAACGATCTTTGATTTCGTTTGTAATATGCGGAATGATCTGAACGGTATGACCGCCGAAGTCACCACGACGCTCCTTGTTCAGAATGCTCCAGTAAACCTTTCCGGTTGTCACGTTGGAACCCTTGTTCAGACTCTCGTCGATAAAACGCTCGTAGTGTCCAAGATCCAGATCGGTCTCTGCACCATCATCTGTTACAAATACTTCGCCATGCTGAATCGGATTCATAGTTCCCGGATCCATGTTGACATATGGATCAAATTTTTGGCTGATTACCTTGTAGCCGCGCGCCTTCAACAGGCGTCCAAGTGATGCCGCGGTAATTCCCTTACCGAGCCCGGATACAACGCCGCCGGTGACAAAAATGTACTTTACTGCCATAGCTCATTCCTCTTTCTGTTTGATTTTTATATTTTTATTCTATTTGCTTAAGAAAAATTCAAAAATTATTATAAACGAAAAGGAAAACGAAGTCAATTACAAATGATTAGAATAAAACATAAGTTGAAAGATGCGGTTATCCTTTGGGTTCTGACGGAATAAATATTTGCCGGATTTGCCCATTTTACGGTAGGATTTTACGTCCTGATACTTCGTTACAATGTTCAAAAACGGTTGCTTTTCTTCCGGTACATGGTAGATCCGTTCAAATGCTTTTGCCTGTCTGGAGATATGACCGCCGTTCGTGCGGCTCTGCTTTAAGCGGCGGAAGAATCTGGAACAGCCGGAAGGGGCTGCTGCACCGAGCGCATTTCCCGCATGCTGACGGTACTTGTAATGCGCTGCGCTGTCATAGTAGACTTCGCCGAAGCACGAAGCAACAAGATAGAGCCACCAATCGTGCATATAGATATCCTGAGGCATGCTGATCCGGATATAAGACATAAGTGCCTGGTTAAATACGATACTGGCACCGCGTGCGATGTTCTCAATCAATGCGTTCCGGAAATCAGGAACCAGCTCCCTGCCTGCGGTCTGCATAGACTCCGGAAGCAGGTTCAGTGCATCGTCCGTGTTCCAGGCATCGCAACAGTAGAGAAGTGGTGTGGAAAATGTACGGATCTGGGAATCATTCTTCTTTTTCTTTTGGGATTTTGATTTGCGCATCTGTTCGAGCTTCTGGCAGGCGATGGAAAGCTTGTCTTCATCCCATACATCATCCTGATCGGAGAGGGCATAGAAATCCACATCCGGGTCGGATAATTCGAACAGACGAAAGAAAGAAGCGACCACGCCGCAGTTTTCCCCGCTCAGATATTGCATGTTGTCGTGGAGTGCGGCATATGCGCGCAGGATATCCACGGTGCCATCGGACGAACCGTCGTCACGGACGAACAGCTTCACGGCAATATTTTTCTGATTCAAGATACTGTCTAATTGTTCCTTCAAGTAAGCTTCGCCATTGTAAGTAGATAGCAGAACCTGAACTGTATACATAATAGTCTCCTTTATAAATGCAAAGTCACTGATCATTCATTGGTCAGATCGGTATAAATGGTTGTCATAAGCTTGTGTACAAGCGATATATCAAAGTATTTCCTGCAGTTAACCTGATTTTCCGCGCCGAGTGCCTGTGCCAGCGCCGGATCATCGAGGATTTTGTTCGTCTTCGCTGCATATGCGTCTACATCCTTCGTTGGAAGCAGGTAATGCTTGCTGCGTGTATGAGGTTCCGAAGCAAGTAAGTCACGGTTCCCACGGATGTCCGATGCAATGATGGGAAGCCCGGCAGCCATTGCCTGCATAACAGCGACAGATAAGCCCTCCTGAAAACTTGTAAATAAGAACAGATCCGCACAGCGATACAGATCCAGAACATCCGTATGATAGCCGGCAAAAAATACACGGTCACCAACCTGCAGATCTTGTGCGAGTTCCTTCAGGGATGGTTCGAGAATGCCTTTGCCACAGATGGCAAGGATTGCATCGCCCCGGTCGGCCTTTGCAAATGCGCGGATTGCAGTTGCAACGTTCTTGCGGGGGATCAGCTCTGCGACCGTCAGTATAATCTTCTTGTCAGAGGGCAGACCAAACCGCCTGCATACATCCGCTTTGTCAACTTGAATGGAAGCAATCGCATCCGTATCCACGCCGACGCCGGGAACATGGTGTACGTTTGGATGGTGGAACTTCTGCTTTGCTGCCAGGTAATCCTCCTGATTGAGCGTAATCAGACAATCCGTTACGTGGGACAGCCATTTCTCAACATTATAATATAGGATATAATTCTTGAGACCTGCACCGCGGAAGAAATGAAATCCGTGAACAAAATAGATGACTTTCGTGCCACTTTCTTTGCGGAATTTCTTCGCGGCAAGGCGGCCAACTACGCCGCCAAACGGTGTCTGTGTATGCACGATCCGGCAAGGGTGGTTCCGCATATATCGCTTCAGAATCCGGATGGATTTGAATGCCTTCCCTAGCTCGGTTACCTTTCGGGGAATCGGCAGATCGATGATCTCGATATCCTGTGCGGCAAGCTCGCTTGCAAATGCGCGGATACGTTCCGCGGTGCTTGAATTTCCCTCTTGAAAATTCGCAGCAACCGAAATCGTGTATCCCATATCCTGCAAGATCCGGATGTTGTCCTTATTAAAATGATCAATCATTGATGCGGAATTCGCAATCAATAAGGCGTGTTTTTCCATATAATAATGTCCTGTAATAATGTTCTGTTTATATTCTTGTAATCTTGTTGTGACCATATGGGGAAAACTGTGATAATCGTTCCCGTACTTGAAATAAATTATACTACAAAACACCATGTAAAACAATGCACTACAATGTAAGACAATGCAATACATCTGGATAATGTACAATGTGTGTCATGGCAATAATGTATAAAATAACCGAGAGCAGAATGATAAAATATGCTATACTCTTAGATTGGATTCAGAAATGAATAAAAATAGGTGTTATGTTATACAAGGAGAAATAACCATGAAATTTGCGCATATTGCAGACGTTCATCTTGGGGCGAGAAGAGAAACACCATATCTGTATGATGGATTCTTGAATTTTATTGATTATATGGAACTGCATCCGGTGGATATGATCTTTATTACCGGAGATCTGTTTGACCATGTGCCAACGAAGGACGATATCATGTTTGTTGACACGCAACTGGCACGGTTGCCGAAGACCGATATCCTGTATGTCACGGGCGAGTGCGACTATCTGGCCAGAGACAGTGTTCTTTGGAACTATGAATTTGTATCACGGATGTATCTGCTTAACTGTGAGGACTTCCATAACCGTGTGCCGGAGGGGGAACGTGCGGAGCGCAATTCCTGTGCGGAAGGCATCGCGGATAGTCTGCATTTTGCAAAATACAATGTCGATGTCTACGGAATCTGCCAGTACAGCCCACAGAATGAGAGAAATGATTTCGATGGCGTGTATGCAAGAAATCTGCGGGCAATCAATATTTTCCTTGGACATGGCGGAAGTGCGAGAGTCTGTCCGTTCGAGGTTGAAGATTTCGGAGGGAAGAATTTCGGCTATATCGGTCTCGGACACAGACATCAGTATCAGGCGTTTGAGAAGCAGCATGTGTATTATCCGGGAAGCTTAGAACCGATCAGCGAGGACGAAACGGGCGAGCATGGATTCCTCTATGGATATATCGACAAGCAGCTGACGAGCGTGAAGTTTGTGCCGATTGCGATGCGGAGATTCGAAGAGAAGAAGGAAGAAGCGCCATCGATTGATTATGAACTGTTACAGGATCTGAACAGAGAGAATGCATTTGGAACAAGACTACAGGAATTTGACCGGAAGCAGACGGAGCAGGCGAAGATGGCTAAGAAGAAATATGCCGAAGGGATGTTAGAACGCCTGCAGGAACTGACGGGAAATCAGGCGTTCTCTACATACACGCCGACGCAGGTTGCGGAGGCATGGGGCGAGCAGCAGGCACAATTAAAAGCAGAACTTCAGGCCCTGCAGCAGGAAATTAATGCAAATGAGCAGGAACAGGCGGAACTGGAGGAAAAGCTTCTGGCGTGTCCGGATCAGACGGGCATGACAAATGTGCTGCATGAGGATATCGGAAGGCTGCAGTTTACCCTGTCAAAGCTGGAATTCGAGGACCGGCAGGTCGATCAGAAATACAGCCGGAGACGATTGGGGTTTGTACTTTGGATCGACACGCCGCTGGCAGTGATATTGTCCCTGCTTGTAACAGTCGGTCTGGTGGATGTGTTTTTCATGCAGGCATGGAATGCGTGGTTCCGGCTTGTGACAAGTCTGGTTGGATTCGAACTTATATTTACAGCATTGGGCCTTTGTCTGTATAATATGACGAAGAAACTCCGCAAGAAGCTGTTCGGAACAGAGATTCCGGCGGAGACACATGCACGGCTGCAAAATGATATCTGTCTGCTGGAGAGCAAGATTCATGATCTGCAGATGGAGGAAAGCTCGCGCTTCCTGAATCAGAAGAGCTATGAGGAGAACAGCCGTAGAATGAAGGAAGTAAAGAAGCGGTATCAGGAATTGCTGGAATTGTCGGAGATGAATCTGCTGATTCTGGATATGGCATAGGAAAGGCAAAGAAATAATAAAAGCTGAAACAGGTATGGAATTACAGAAATTATACAGCAAGGTGCGGCAGGCGGTGGACGCTTACGAGATGATCGAGGACGGTGACAAGATTGCCGTTGGTATCTCAGGAGGAAAGGACAGCCTGACACTCCTGTATGCACTGGCTGGAATGCGAAAATTTTATCCGAAGCAATATGACGTTGTGGCAATCACGGTCGACACAGGCGTAGGGGAATATATGGAACGTACCGGGGAAAACGATGCAGATGCCGGGGCTGATACGGAAGCGAATCGGCAGGCGCAGGGAATGGACTTCTCTAAGGTGCGAGAACTGTGTGAGTCGCTGAATGTTCCGTATGAGATCATCCGGACGCAGATATTCCCGATTCTGATGGAACGGCAGGAGAAACGGATGTGTCCGCTCTGTGCGAAGATGCGGAAAGGTGCTTTCAATGAAGCAGCACTTCGACAGGGATGTAATAAGATTGCATATGCACATCACAAGGACGATGTAGTTGAGACATTTCTCATGTCACAGGTGTTAGAGGGACGTGTACATACATTTTCACCGGTGACACATCTCGATGGTACGGAGCTTGATCTGATAAGACCGCTTGCATATGTGACCGAGGCGGAGGTACGTGGATTTATGCACCGATATCAGCTTCCGGTGGTGAAGAATCTGTGTCCAGTGGATGGCGCGACGAAGCGGGAGGCCGCCAAGCAGATGTTAGCGCGGATGGAAGAAGAATTTCCGAAGGCGAAAAGCCGGATATTCGCGGCAATTCAGAGAGACCATATTGATGGCTGGTAGAATGAAACAGAGAGACGAAAAATTGTAATTTATATGGAATTATGAATTGATTTTTTTTGCTATCTGTGTTATCATGTCAGATGTTGGATTGATTTCCAATTTTATCGGTGCGTGGCTCAGCTTGGTAGAGCGCTGCGTTCGGGACGCAGAGGTCGTGGGTTCGAATCCCGTCGCACCGATTTTTTTGTACCCTTTTTTAGGAGAAAAGGAGGAACCGGCATGAAATTATTACTTGCAGAAGATGAAGTAGATATGTCTGAGGCGTTGGTCGATATTCTCACCTATCACAAGTATACGGTGGATGCTGTGTTTGATGGGGAAGAAGCACTCGATTACGCAACGATTGGCGAATACGATGGTATCATATTGGATATCATGATGCCGAAGATGAGTGGCTTGGAAGTGCTGCAGAAGCTGCGGAACCGTGGTGACCGGACACCGGTGTTGCTGCTGACAGCAAAGGCAGAGGTTGAAGACCGGATTGCAGGGCTGGATATGGGAGCCGACGATTACATTGTGAAGCCCTTT
>USFH01000032.1 GCA_900553925.1 uncultured Clostridium sp. | reverse complement strand
TGGATGTTCCGGATGGAGATGCGGATTCCGACTATCTGTGCAAGATTGTAACATCGAGTGGCGATGTGGAAGTGAAGCAGAAGTAGAGGTATATATGTTAGATATCATTATAGTAGAGGATAATCATGAAATCGGCGAGCTGCTTTCGGATTTTCTGCGGAAAGAAAATTATATTGTGAGCGTTGCGAAGGATGGCGAGGCTGCATTGGAGCTATTTGAACGATACGGAGCGAAGCTTGTAATCTTAGATCTGATGCTGCCGGGGATGGATGGCTTTGCGGTCTGCTCCAAGATTCGTGAGACATCCAATGCACATATTCTGATTGTGAGTGCCAGGACAGAAAAGAACGACAAATTAAAAGGCTTGAATCTGGGCGCTGACGATTACATTGAAAAGCCTTACGATATGGATATCCTGCTCGCGAAGATTCATGGTATCTTCAAACGCAAATACGCACAGGAGGAATTGATCTCCGGAACGATCCGGCTGAATACGGCGACACAGACGATTTATGTCGCAGATCAAAAGGTTGATTCCACTGCAAAGGAATTTGAACTATTAAAATTGCTGATGGAAAATAAAGGCGTGACACTGAAAAAGGAATATTTGTTCCGCACGATCTGGGGCAGCGACAGTGAATCGGAGATGCAGACACTGACGGTACATATTAAGTGGCTCAGACAGAAAATAGAGAAAGATCCAAAACATCCGGAGCACGTTATCACGGAATGGGGAACGGGGTATCGGTTTGAATAAATATCGTAGATTTGTAATAATTTTCTTATTGTTGGAAATCTGTTTGATAGGGATTTGCAATCTTTTCGTGGTACAAGCTCTGAAATCCAAGGATGAATATTCGTACCGGGTGGATGTGGCACGATGTGTACAGGAGCTGGAAACAGGAATTCCTTTGGAACAGATTAAGTTGTCAGACTATCCGACACTTACACGGGTAAGCATTTTTGATGCGCAGGAAGTGTGCAACGAAGAGTACCGTGTGGAGGAAGTGCAGGGCAAGCTGTATCGGTTTTGTTACAGACGCACGGTGCAGTACGGAAGTATATGGAAACTGGATCTGGTGCTGGGCGAATTGTGGATCTGTACGGCGGTATTTCTGATACTGCTCGGAAGAAAACTGGTTCGTCCGTTTGCGTCGATGGAAGGACTTACAACAGAACTTGCAAAAGGGAATCTGTCTGTACCAATCAAGGCAGAAAAAAGCCGTTTCTTCGGAAAATTCCTGTGGAGTCTGGATATGCTGCGGGAAAAGCTGGAGGCGGACAAGTTAAGAAGACTGGAGCTGGAGAAAGAGAAGAAGACACTCTTATTGTCGTTGTCGCATGATATACGCACACCGCTTTCGGCGATTGAATTATACACGCAGGCACTGGAGGAAAATCTGTATGAAAATGAAGAAAAAAGGCAGCAGGCGATTGGCGGGATTCGCAAAAACACAGAGACAATTAAGAAATATGTAGGCGAGATCTCGGAAGCAGCACGGGAAGATTTTCTGAAGCTGGACGTGCAGCAAGGGGAGTTTTATCTGTCACAGATGATGCAGGCGTTGAAACTCTATTACAAAGAAAAATTCGCGGATTTACATACAGACTTTCAGATGGAGTCCTTTGCAGATTATCTGCTATATGGTGATCTGGACCGGGCAGTTGAAGTGGGACAGAATGTGCTCGAGAATGCAATCAAATATGGCGATGGAAAATATGTGCATATTTCTTTTTCCGAGGAAGAAGACCACAGCCTGATTACGATTGAAAATTCTGGGGATGGTCTCAAAGAAGAGGAACTGCCACATATTTTTGATGCGTTTTATCGTGGAAGTAATCACGCAGGTGTCCGCGGAAGCGGATTGGGCTTATATATCTGCAAGGAACTGCTTCACAAGATGGATGGAGATATCTATGCAAAGACACCGGAAACAGGCTTTGCAGTTACGATTGTACTTAGAAAAATGTAGGTGATTCCTGCATTTTTCTTTTTTAAGGATTATTTAATAATTTCCCTGTTATGATTGAGCCATAAACAAGGAAAGGGGCAGATTTATGTACTGGAATATCTTAAAGCGGGATATCAAACGGAAAAAGACGATGAATGTGATCCTGTTATTGTTCACAATTCTGGCAGCGGTTTTTGTTGCGAGTGGTCTGAACAATGTGGTCACTGTTATGAATGGGACTGATTATTTTTTCGAAAAAGCCGGGATCAAAGATTATGTGTTGTTCACGCAGAACGGGGATGGCGGCGTAGAGCAGATCCTGAAAACATCGGGATGTGTAAAGGATTACAGCATGGAAAAATGTATCTGGGGAACGAATGGAGATGTCACATATCAGGGCGAGAAACTGAAAGTAAAGAACAATACTTTGTTGATACAATCGCTGGATACGACGCAGTTTCATTATTTTCTGGAAGATAATCAGGAGTTGACGGAGATTGCGGACGGGGAAATCTATATTACTGCCGGAAGTTTTGCAAGAAATGATATGCATGTCGGAGATACGATCCGGATTCAGATGAAAAACACAGACAAGACATTTCGAGTAGCGGGCGAAATCAAAGATGCACTGCTTGGTTCTGACCTTATGGGAAATACAAGATTTCTGCTCAGCGAAAATGATTTCAAAGCGTATGAAGCGGACAAATCGTTGGAACCTTATCTTGGGAGAATCTTTCAGGTGGAGACGGATGATACAGGGACACTTTCAGCGGAATTGGCAAGTGCAACCAATATATTGTTTTCTTCAGAGAGAGCTACAATCCGCCTGTCGTATGTTATGGATATGATTCTGGCGATGCTTGTGCTTGTGCTGAGTATCTGCCTGATCATTGTATCCTTCGTGATTTTGAAATTTGTGATTACATTTTCCATCCGGGAGGAATTTCGCGAGATTGGCGTGATGAAGGCAATCGGTATCCGAAATGCGAAGATACGGTGCCTGTATATTGTGAAATATCTGGCAATGGCAATCGTTGGCGGAACAGTCGGATTTTTCGTGAGCATTCCATTTGGCAATCTGCTGATCGCATCTGTCTCGAAAAAGATGGTGCTTGGCAATGCGGGTGGGTATCTCTTTAATGCAATCGGCGTGTTGGCTGTGATTGGTCTGATGGTTGGATTTGCGTATCTTTGCACAGGAAAGGTCAGAAAGCTGACACCGGTTGACGCGATACGAAACGGACAGACGGGAGAACGGTATCACAAAAAATCATTCTATCGGTTAAGTAAAAGTCGCGCGCGTACACCATTTTATATGGCACTGAATGATATATTGAGTGCACCACGCCGGTTTATTACAATCGTGCTGCCATTTTTTATCTGCTCGGTATTTATGCTTGGCGTTGTGATGGTGACATCGACGATGCAGAGTAAGAGTATGATCACCTGTTTTGGAAAGGAGTCGGATATCTATATCACGGATCCCAAAATGATGAAACCGGTTCTTGTGGATAAGGATCAAGAGCCCGTCCTGCAGGAGAACTATCAGGCGATTGCGGATGAGTTGGAAGCTGCAGGTATGCCGGTGGATAAGGTAAGCATGGAAGTCTGGTACAAGTATGCCTGTGAGGCAAATGGAAAGTTATATTCTGTGTTATTCCAGCAGAATACAGAGACGCATACGACGGATTATACATATGAGAAGGGAACGCCACCACAAAATGCGTATGAGATTGCCATTACGCCAATGATTGCTGATCAGCTTGGCGTGGATATCGGGGATACCGTGACGATTGATTTTGGAACGGAAAAACGGGACTGCGTTGTGACAGCGTTATTTCAGACGATGAACCAGTTGGGGAAGGTCGGACGGCTTCATGAAGAGGCACCGACTTCAATGAAGTATTCGACGACCATGCCGGGCTTTCAGGTCGATTTTTCAGATCATCCAGATGAGAAGGAGATTCGGACGCGTGTAAAGAAAATCAAGGAATTATATGGAATTACCGGAGTGTTTGATGCTGCGGGATATTGCGTAGATTGCATGGGCGTTGGGGATACGATGGATACGGTCTGTCTGCTGCTTTTGGCGATAACAGGAATCGTCGTTATTCTCGTGACGGTTTTGATGGAACGGTCGTTTATATCTACGGAACATGGTCAGATTGCTCTTTTGAAAGCGATTGGATTTTCCAATCGAAGCATCTTCTGGTGGCATGTAATACGGTTCATGCTGGTTGCAGGGTTTGCAGAAATCCTTGCAGTTGTACTGACCAGACCAATTACGAAACTGTGGTGTGATCCGATTTGGGCGATGATGGGAGCGACAAACGTAGATTATTATTTCAGTCCGGTAAGAATCATCCTGATCTATCCGGGTATCGTGCTTGCGATTACATGGATTGCAGTCAGCGTCACCGCATTTCATATACGCAGGATTCGTGGCACAGATATTGTAAATGTAGAGTAGGAGTGCACTTGGAAAATGAAATCGGAAAGGGTGTAAATTATGGCGAATATATTGGAAGTAAAAGATTTGTGCAAAACATATGTGATTGACAAGCGGCAGAACAACGTTCTTCGAAATGTGAACTTTGAAGTGGAAGAGGGCGATATGGTAGCAATCATGGGACCTTCTGGTTCCGGAAAGTCGACACTGCTTTATTCGGTATCGGGTATGGATGTGCCGACAAGCGGAACGGTTTGCTTTGCAGGCAGGGATATTGCGAAGTTGTCACAGACGGAGCTTGCGAAGGTGCGGCTGGATGAGATGGGATTTATCTTCCAGCAGATGTATATGATGAAGAATCTGACAATATTGGATAACATTCTGCTTCCGGCAATGGAGAGTAAAAAGGATGAGCGGTCGCGTGCCGAGAAGGTTGCATTTGCGGAAGAATTGATGCGGAAACTGTCGATCATAGAGGTAGCAGACAATGATATCAATGAGGTTTCCGGGGGACAACTGCAGCGGGCGTGTATCTGCAGAAGCATGGTGAATCATCCGAAGCTTCTTTTTGCAGATGAACCGACCGGTGCATTGAACCGGGCTGCCTCAACAGAGGTTATGGATGCACTTGGGAAGCTGAATCGCGAAGGAACAACGATTATGATGGTAACGCATGATGCCAAGGTTGCATCCTGCTGCAAGAGAGTCTTATATATACTGGATGGAACAATCAAAGGGGAATACAAAGCCCCGGAGGATGAGAATTTATCGGATGCAGACCGCGAACGCAGGTTACAGAACTGGCTGCTGGATCTGGGGTGGTAGAGTTAGAAGAGCAGATATCATAAGGTATCTGCTTTTTTATTTGACGCGCGATATAAAAATAAATATACTTAGGAATGGAATCTATTTGACGCACGACAAATAAACATAAAGGAATCAATAGTTAAGATGAGCAAACAAAAGAGAAAAATATTGCGACGAGTCACAAGCCGGCACTTATTGGCTTGGGCATGGCAGACAGTTATAAATGGAAACACAACACATTTTTGAGCATCCTGCTTGGGACAGTCTGTTATATGGTGCTTCTGCGGATTTTCTAGTTCGCGCATAAAAAATGGCTAAAAATCAGGGGTTGCAACCATCGGTTGACAAATTGTCCGTGCGGCTTTCTTGTGTGTAACGGAGAAAATTCGTACGATAAGAACATCAAATATGCCACACGGATGGCAGGAGGAGGCGCTTATGATATTAGCGGATAAGATTATTAACTTGCGAAAAAAGAATGGTTGGTCTCAGGAAGAACTGGCACATAAATTAGGAGTCAGCCGACAATCCATTTCCAAATATGAAGGGGCACAGGCAGTTCCGGATTTAGATAAAATATTGAAGCTTAGTCAGATCTTTGGTGTGACGACGGACTATCTCATTAAAGATGAGATGGAAGAGGAGATTTATACCGGGGAGGATTCTTATGAAGAAGACAAACCACAGTATAAAGTGACAATGGAAATGGCAAGTGAATTTTTGCAGATCATAAAAGAGGCTGCAAAAAGAATCGCATTTGCAACATGGCTCTGCGTGATATCACCAATCTGCCTGATCGTGTTAGGGGCAGCCAGCGAAGTGGAAGCGTTTGGAATCGGAGAAGACTTTGCAGGTGGAGTTGGAATGTGTGTGATGTTCATACTGGTTGGAATTGCGGTTGCAATTTTTGTATGTACCGATATGAAACAGAAGAAATTTGAATTCTTAGAGACAAAATGTTTCGAGACAGAATATGGAGTGACAGGAATGGTGAAGGAACGCAAAGAACAGTTCCATGATCGGTATGTCCGTTACAATGTGATTGGTGTTATATTGTGTATATTTTCTGTGATTCCGCTTTTTGGCGGCATCGCTATATTCGGTGATCGGGACTTTCCGATTGTGTGTATGGTAGGAATTATGCTGTTTCTGATTTCCTGTGGTGTATATTTCTTTGTGCTGGGAGGAACGCAGATGGCTGCCATGGAGAAGCTTCTGGAAGAAGGCGATTATACAAGGGCAAAAAAGAAAATCAGCGATAAGATGGGCGCATTTTCACTTGCGTATTGGCTTGGTTCAACAGCGATTTTTCTTGGTATCAGCTTTATCACAAATGACTGGAGAGATACTTGGATCGTGTGGCCGATTGTCGGCGTATTGTATGCGGCTGTACGTGTGATCGTGGAGCATGTGTGCAGTAAGGAAAAATAGCCATTATATATGTGAAAGGGCTGTTGCTTAATTTGTGGCGACGGCTCTTTTTTTATTTCCAAAATAGTGGTTGACTAATTCTTTTTTCTTACTATAATAGTTCTAAAAAGAACTAATTGAAAGAAGGAACCGAGAAATGAAACTTCAGACGCCATCCAATGTCTTTGACATGACGAAATGTCTGATGAAACTACAGGAGAAATATCTGGAAAGTGTGCGGGATGAGTTTAATCTCAGCCGCATCGAGATTATTATTCTAACGTTTCTGTATAATAACCCTTCCTATGATTCTGCGCGGGATATCGTGGAATTCCGAATGCTACAGCGGGGAAATGTGTCTGCGGCGGTCGATACTCTGGAGAAAAAAGGATATCTGATACGATATACAGATCCGGATGACAAGCGGATCGTACACCTGAAACTCACGGAACAGACAAACGATATTGTCCATGCCATTGAGGAAAAGCAGGAAGCACTTGTAGCATGTATCTTTGCAGGATTTTCGGAGGATGAAAAGAAGAATTTTGCAGCATACAATGCGCGACTGTATCAAAATGTAATGTCACATTTGAAATAACGGAAAATCATCAATTATATAGTAGAAATGAGGAAAAGAAATGAAACAACAAAATGAAAACGAGGAATCAAATGCTGTATCCGTGTCCGTACAATCCGACCGTACATTTTTAGCGACAGAGCCAATCGGCAAGCTGCTTGCAAAGCTGGCACTGCCGACGATTGCGGCACAGTTGATTAATATGTTATATAACATCGTTGACCGTATCTATATCGGACATATCCCGGACACGGGGGCGATGGCACTGACCGGCGTTGGTGTCTGCATGCCACTGATCATGATTATAACCGCCTTTGCGGCATTGGTTGGAAATGGCGGCGCACCTCGTGCGACGATCTTTATGGGTAAAAATAAGAAAGACGATGCGGAGAAGATACTCGCCAACTGTTTTACGATGCAGATACTCCTGTCAATCGTTTTGACTGTCGTCTTGCTGATCTGGAACCGGGATTTCCTGCTCGCTTTTGGTGCAAGTGTCAACACGATTGAGTACGCAACATCCTATATGAATATCTATGCACTCGGAACGATGTTTGTACAGCTTACCCTCGGCATGAATGCATTTATCACAGCGCAGGGCTTTGCGAAGGAAGGCATGCTCTCTGTATTGATCGGCGCAATCGCGAACATTATATTGGATCCAATCTTTATCTTCGGCCTTCATATGGGTGTCCGGGGAGCTGCACTTGCGACAGTGATTTCCCAATGCTGCTCCTGCATCTGGGTAATAAGCTTTCTGTTCGGGAAGCGGACAACGCTCCGTATCCGCGGCAAAAACATGGGATTAAAGGCAGCGTACATCCTTCCGTGTCTGGCACTCGGCTCTGCAATCTTTATTATGCAGGGCAGCGAGAGTATTATATCGGTATGCTTTAATTCGTCTCTCCTGAAATACGGTGGGGATATCGCAGTCGGTGCGATGACGATCTTAACAAGTGTGATGCAGTTTGCGATGCTTCCTCTGCAGGGCTTGGGACAGGGCGCCCAGCCGATCATCAGCTACAATTATGGTGCGAAAAATGCATCCAGAGTCCGGGCTGCATTTAAACTACTGCTGAAGGTCAGCCTGCTATATTCCACGATTCTGTGGTTGTTTATCATGTGCTTCCCGAAGGTTTTCGCATCGATTTTTACAACAGATGCAGCCTTGATTGCATTTACCAAGGATGCGCTCCGTTATTATCTTGCAGCATTATTCATGTTTGGTATCCAGATTGCCTGTCAGATGACATTCAATGCACTGGGAAATGCACCGGCATCGATCATTGTTGCGATCATGCGGAAATTCGTGCTGTTGATTCCGCTTATTTTCATTCTGCCGCATATCATTACGTCGGATAAGACAATGGCGGTTTATCTGGCAGAGCCGATCGCGGACGTGCTTGCGGTGACATTTACATCGATCCTGTTTTCGTTCCAGTTTAAGAAGGCCTTGCGGGAGATTTCATAATTGTGTCTGAACATGAATGATTTACATATAGTTAACATGAGATTGCTTGCAATATATAATCTTGCTATGTTATATTAAAAAAATAAAGTAACAGGGGAGGAAATGAGATGAAGAGAAGGTTATTATGTGTTGTAATGGTTGTTGCGATGGCGTTGTGTCTTGCAGCATGTGGAGGTTCGGATTCAAAAAATGCGAAGATTACATCTGCATGGTCAATTGTCGAAATGACAGTAAATGGGAAGTCTATGACATATGATGATTCAAACCGGGATGCAAAGGCACCACAGTTTTCGTGTACGGATGGAACGAATTTTACATTTACAAACAATGGAAAAGCGCACACGGGAACACTGGAAAAATCAGGTGAAAAATACATCCTGCATTACAGTGATTCGAACAAAACGATGGAAGCGACGGTTTCCGGAAAACAGATGACGATTGTGATTTCAGGGAGCGACAGCATGCGTCTGGTGTTTGAAACAAAGTGATGCAACTTCAGGATTGACAGACCGGTGATACGGGCGTATAGTTACATACAGAAAAAGGGAATGAAGTTCTCCCTCGGGTAACCGGAACTGCTTATAAAGCTGATGACTTCTACGATATTGATCGCAGAAGGTGTCAGCTTTTTTTGAGCTTTCTGTGAGGGTTAAAATCCCAAGGAGGAAAAATATGTTAACATCACTTGCACTTATCTTTCTGGTCGGACTTGCGATGTCCGCCATCTGTAAACAGATCCGCCTGCCGGGCATCATCGGTATGCTGGCGACAGGAATCGTACTCGGTCCCTATGTGCTGGATCTGTTGTCCCCATCGATTCTGGGAATCTCCGCAGAACTGCGGAAATTAGCACTTATCATCATCCTGCTCAAGGCAGGATTGTCGCTGAATCTGTCAGATCTGAAGAAGGTCGGACGCCCGGCAATCCTGATGTCGTTTGTGCCGGCATCGTTTGAAATCTGCGGGTATATTCTGTTTGCGCCGATGATCCTCGGCGTGACACGCGTCGAGGCAGCCGTTATGGGTGCCGTCATGGGTGCGGTCTCTCCAGCTGTCATTGTGCCACGTATGGTGAAACTCATGGAGGAAGGCTATGGAACGAAGAAAGGCATCCCACAGATGATACTGGCGGGGGCGTCGTGCGACGATATCTTCGTAATCGTGTTATTTACAACATTTTTGCAGATGGCACAGGGTGGACATGCAAATGCGAAGGATTTTATCAATATCCCCATCTCAATCGTGTTAGGAATCGTACTCGGTTGTATCGTCGGCTATCTGCTGTACCGGTTCTTCGAGTTTGCGTATAAGAAGAATCACTGCGTTCGTAACTCAACGAAGCTGATCGTGATTTTAGGTATGTCGTGTCTGCTGCTTGCGATCGAGGAGTGGGTGTCTGCGTATGTGGCAGTGTCCGGACTTCTAGCAGTTGTCAGTATGGCATGTATGCTTAAAGTGAAGAGTACGACATTTGTATCGAAACGGTTGTCAGAGAAATTCGGTAAGCTGTGGATTGCCGCAGAGGTAATCCTGTTCGTATTAGTTGGTGCGGCAGTCGATATCCGGTATATGGCGAAGGCGGGGGCAATGGCGCTTTTGATGATTGGGGCAGCGCTGCTGTTCCGAGCGGTCGGTGTCTGCATCTGTATGCTTGGCACGAAGCTTACATGGAAGGAACGGTTATTCTGTATTATTGCGTATCTTCCGAAGGCTACTGTGCAGGCGGCGATTGGCTCGGTACCTCTGGCAGCCGGGCTTTCCTGCGGTACGCTCGTGCTATCCGTTGCAGTCATGGCAATCGTGATCACAGCACCAATCGGCGCGCTCGGTATCGACAGCACATATAAACATTTACTGGAAAAGGAATAAACATGGGACTTTTTCCCGTGCTCAATCATCTAATAGGTGTATGGACATACAGAATATAAAACTCCGGAGGGAAGGGAGTGGAACACATGAAGAAAGAAGCCTTTGGTGAACTTGTGTTTTCGAACCAGGAAAGCTGGTACCGGATCGCCAAAAGCTACTTATGCAATGATGCGGATTGTGCTGATGCGATTCAAAATGCGATCGTGCATGCATTTGAAAAATTGTACAGCCTGCGGAATGATAAGTATGTAAAAACATGGTTTACAAGAATTCTGATCAATGAATGTCATCAGATCCAGCGGGACAATCAGAAGGCTGCGACTTGGGAGGAATATCAGGAAGAAGGAAGAGAAGCAGAGTATATACGCGGATACGGACAATATTCGGAGCTGTATGACAGTATCATGCGGCTGAAGGAAAATGAGCGTACCTGCATCTGGCTGTATTATTTTGAGGAGTACAGTATCCGGGAGATTGCACAATGTCTGGAGACGACCGAATCTGCAGTCAAGAAACGCCTGGTGCGGGGCAGAGAACATTTGAAAGGAATCTTAAAGGCAAAGTCGGCATGAATGGGTAAAGGAGGTAATGCGTGATGGATATGGATAGAAAACAAGTGAGCGAGATAAAAAACGAATGTCTGCAGATGCCGGATTATATCCGGGACAGGATTGAAGAAACTGTGCAACAGCAGGTAACGAAAAAACAGCATGGCGGTCGGAGAATCTGGAGAGCGGCAGCGGCAGTACTTGCGTTTTGCTGCATAGCAAGCGGAACGACGTTTGCAGCTACAACCTTATATAAAATGCATCTGGAAAAACAGGGCAAGTACGGATCAACCTTGATTTACGGAGATGCAACCGATACTGATGCGCAGACAGAGACTGCGGATGCCAATACACAGAAAGAAGCAACAAATACCAATGCGCAGACAGGGGCAGATGCAAATCTGGATGCACTATATACATTGGATGTTTCATACATACCGGAGGGTATGGAGATCGATGGATTAGATGGTATATACGCGGATGGAAACAATTATGTGAGCAAGGTGAGTATCTTCCCGAGTGACAAAGCGTTCATGGGTGGTGTTTCATTTGTATTTTGGAAAATGCCGTCTGACAAGCAATCGTTGTTTAATAATACCTATGTAGTCTCAACGCAGGAGCTTGAGATTGATGGAAGACAGGCGGTTATTGTCGAAAATCAGACGATGGAATCCGCGACTGCAGATGTTCGGTATCATGTGTATGTTACGTATGATAACGATTATCTTCTGGATATGCTTGTATATGATGATACGGAGCTTGAAACCGCGATAGATATTGTAAAAGGGTTAACGCTCACACCGACCGATGATCCGGCTGCAAAACGACGTATATTGGTACAGGAATATATAGAACCTAACTACGAGGTGGTGGATGAAACGGCAAATACGGATCAGTTTACGAAAACTTCAAAGAAGTCAATGGAACATCTGCATCAGATTGGAGAAACTTTTGATGTACCAAATTCTTCCTTGAAAGCAAAAGTATCTAAGGTGGAATTGCTCGATTCACCAAATGAGCTGGATACAGCATACGAGCTTGACTCCATAGAAACAGACGCTGCTGGAAAGCTCGTAAATAATGTGATAGCTTACGAGAAATATGGAGATGGTATAAATCAGTTAGATGAGGTTGTAGCAACCAAAGAAGTAAAGGAAAAGATTCTTTACATCGAGGTTGAATACACAAATACCGGTAAGACGCAGACAGGTGATACGCTGTATAACTGCGAGCTGATCCGGGCGAAGGAAACAGACGATGGATATGAAATCGTTGATGTTTACGCAATTGACAGCTTAGAGTACGATAGTTATTATGGACAAAATTATCTGATTAACGGTTCATCAATCTATTACTATAACGGAAAAAGTGTAGAAGAAAAAAACCATTTGATTCACGTTCAGCCGGGAGAAACACGAACGGTAACATGGGCATTCCTTGTATCGGAGGATGAGCTGCCATATCTGTTCCTGGATCTGTTCTCAGGAAGCAGTATCAATACGGAATTCAACAATATTGCACTTTCAAATGGATATGTAGATATCCGGCAATAATTATATCGAAAAACGCTGTATACAAGAGACTGCGTATACAGCGTTTTTGATGGTTCGATTCTGATTGCGGTTGGAATCTTCTTTTATCTGCCGGCGGATATCGTGCCGCTTGCAGGGGAAGGTGCGATGAAGGCAATTTCCGACAAGACCGGAATTGTATTCAGCCGGGTGAAGATCGGCTTCATCGTGACACCGGACTGTATCTGGACTAAGCAGTCAGAAAATAAAAAGAAAAATCAGAATATCAAAAATTCGACTTTCAAAAAATAAATAAAAATTCAGAAATAAAAATAAAAAAAGAAATCAAAGGAGGAGCGTTGACACGCTCCTTTTTCTTGCTGTACTCTGTATACAGTACACGAAAACGAAGGTATAGATTGAAGGAGGTAACAATTATGTCAGCAACAAAATGTGCAACGGATGATGTATCAGAATTGTTCCCAGCGGTAGCAACTCCGCCGTTTGAGGATCTTACATGTTTGGAGAATTATTGGGGAAGAAAATGGGGACAGAACTGTGAAACCGGAACTCTGCGTATGGTTATGCTGCATCGACCGGATGTGGAGTTAAACACGATTGATCCAAGTAAGTACAACGAAGAATATAATGCAATCATAGGCGATAACAAGGAGTATTACTGGATTGGAAAGGAAAAGCCGGATATTGCGAAGGCAGCAGCCCAGCATGATGCATATGCGCAGATATTAAAAGATAATGGTGTGGAGATTGTCTACACAAACAAGAATAACAAGCCAAACCTGACCAAGACAATCAATTGCTGTGACGTAGGAATTACAGTTCCGGGCGGTATGATTGTATGTCGGAATGCTCCATATATGCGGAAGGGAGAAGCATGTGTTGCAACGAAGACACTGGGGGCGATTGGAATGCCGATTCTCCGTACAATGAATGGTACGGGTGTTGCGGAAGGTGGAAATTGCCTTTTCCTCGATGATAAGCATGCCTGTATTGGTCTTTCCACACGAACCAATCTGGAGGGAATCCGTCAGGTGCGGGAGATCTTAGATCCGATGGGAATTGAATTGATTGTAATTCCTTGTCCGGGATATATGCTTCATATCGATGGTATGTTTGCAATGATTGATCATCGGGAAGCTTTGGTAGATGTAGATATTACGCCATATTTTGTGTTGGAAAAGATGAAAGAGCTTGGAATCAATATTATCAAGAAAGATCCAAGAGACGACGTATTTGTAATCAACTGTGTACCGCTTGGCAATAAGAAGATTGTCATGCAGAAGACAGCACATTCGGAGTACACAAAGGAGATTCTTCGTGAGAAAGGATATACGCTGTTTGAGGTTGAATACGATGAGGCAGGAAAGGCAGGCGGAGGCTTGCACTGTGCAACTCTGCCGTTAATCCGTGATTATGTAGATTTTTCCAATTTGTAAAAAAGAAGGGATGCCATATGCCGAGGATAGTTGTTTGTGATATGACATATGATGAAACAGAATATGAGAAAGTCTGTGCGCTGTTTCAAAAGATGCTGCCGGAATCAGAAATCCGGCATTATGTACCGGATGAAAATTATGCACAGGAGCTTGCAGATGCAGAATATATACTTACATCGTATGTTCCGTTTCATAAAAAATATTTTATAGCAGCCAAAAAACTCAAAGCTATATCGGTAACTGGAACAGGATATACAAACATTGATTGTGAGGCTGCAAAAAAACATAAAGTCGCTGTGTATCATGTCAGGGATTATTGTACACAGGAGGTGTCGATTCATGCGGTATCTATGATGTTAGCGCTTATGAGGGGACTGAAAAAGCAGGATCATCATATCAATCGTTCTCTAAAATGGGACTATATGTATGCGAACGCTACCGTTCCATATGGCAAAAATGTCGTGGTATATGGGTTTGGAAAAATTGCGAAGCAGACAGTTGCAACTCTGACAGCCTTTGGAATGCATGTATATGTTGTATCAAGACATGCAGGTATTGAGTCGATTAGACGACATGGGGCAGAAAAGATAGAGCCGGAGGATGTGGCTGCGGTGGCAGATGTTGTGATTAATCATCAGAGTGCGGATGGTTTGCCGGTTCACTATTTTGATGAGGCATGGTTTTATAGTCTGAAGAAACGTCCATTGTTTATCAATGTAGGCCGAGGAATTTCAGTAGATGAGAATGCGCTATGTGATGCACTGGATGCAGGATTTCTATCAGGCGCCGGGATAGACGTATTGGAGAGTGAGAATCCTGATTTAAAGAAATGTAAACTATTACATCGAGGAAATGTGATTCTGACACCGCATAGTGCATTTTATTCGGAACGTTCTATGAATGAATTGCGGATACAGGCGTGTATGAATCTGGTCAATCATATGCGTGGAGAAACAGATTATGCAGGGAATCGTGTTGTGTGAATACAGGTTACCACGGAATAGGGGATGATGAAATATGTTATTGCTGCAACAGATGCTGGTACTTTTCTTTTATATGGGAATTGGATTTGTCTGTGGGAAAAAGAATATTATAACGGATGATGTCGCAAAGACATTTTCATGGATTGTTGTAAATATTGCGAACACCGCGCTGATCTTATCGGCTGGTGTTTCCGATACAAAAACGGTGACAGGAAAGGCATTGGCAACTACGTTTGTTGTGGCAATTGGTGTCTTTTTCTTTCTGATTCTGTTAGGATATCTGCTTGTGCCATTATTACGGGTTCCCGCTGAGGATAAAGGTGTGTTTCGTGTTATGACAATTTTCTCCAATATTGGATTTATGGGGTTTCCTGTCATATCCGCGGTATATGGAGAGGAGGCGCTGCTTTATGCATCCATATTTTTATTCCCCTATAATATTTTGATTTATACATATGGTATCTGTGCGATGAAAAAAGAAAATGACGGCAGCGGGAAAATGCAGTGGAAGAAGATCTGTAATGCAGGTGTGATTGCA
>USFH01000031.1 GCA_900553925.1 uncultured Clostridium sp. | reverse complement strand
CGGACAACTGGTTCGGCAAATGCTTCCGTCTGTCTTTCAAACCAAGCATCTCAATGATATGGTCGATATATTCCCGATCCGGTTTCTTGTGATCTAACAAAATCGGCATCTGAATATTCTCCTCCACAGTGAGAACCGGGATCAGATGATATGACTGAAATACAAATCCGATTTTTCTCCGGCGAAACACCGACATTTCCTCATCCTTCAATGTTGTGATGTCCCGGTCGTCCACGATTACTTTTCCATTCGTAACCGTGTCGACACCGCCCATGACATGCAGCAGTGTGGACTTGCCGGAGCCGGATGCTCCGACCACTGCCAGACTTTCTCCTTTTTGCACGGTCAGATTCACATCATCGAGCGCCCAAACCCGTGTGTCTCCGTTTCCATATATCTTTGTGACATGTTCCATCTTTACAATATCCATGTTGATTTCCCTCCTGATATCTTCTTTTTGTTATGTATTTCTCTTGTTGGAGCAATTCTTCTTTTTCTGCTTTGTTACTCCTACCTGTTTTTCTCTTCTTTTCTTTTTGTTGGAGTAAATATCCTGTTTTCTATCTCTTTGCCCCAATCCAGCTTGCTTCTCTTTTCTGCCTGTTAGAGCAAATATTCTTTTTTTCAACTTTTCCCCCAAATTCAACTTGCTTGTCTCTTCTGCCTGTTGGAGCAAATATTCTTTTTTTCAACTTTTCCCCAAATTCAGCTTGCTTCTTCCTTCTGCCTGTTGGAGCAAATATCCTGTTTTCCATCTCTTTGCCCCAGCTCTGCTTCATCCTCCAGTTTTGCCATTGGAGCAAACATACTTCATATCCACACTTTACTCCAAGCCTGCTTGCTTCTTCCTTCTGCCCGTTGGAGTAAATATTCTTTTTTTCAGCTTTTTGCCCCAATTCAGTTCCAATCCAGCCCCACCCCGGCTTCAATCCAACCCCAAATCAATCTCCGGTTGCATTCAGATCATCCGCGATCCGGTTTGACATCCGCTTCATCGGTATATAGATGGACCCACACATCACAAGTACCGAAAGTACAAATCCAATCACTGCTCCGATAATCGGGAATGTAAGCTTCACCATGAACAGCACCAGCGCTGCTTTCGCAAGCGGCATCATAACCGCAAAGCCCAGCACATCACCAACGATATTCGCACAGATAACGGAGATCACACCTTCGAGCATTACCATCTTCCGAAGCTCCCGCACCGATACACCGATTGCGCGAAGCTGTGCGAATTCCTGCCGACGCAGATAAAGATTGCTCGCTGTCGTATTGATGATATTCAGAGAACTCACACATAAAATCACAATCACAAATGCAAGTATATATTTGATTGCGCTGATGGATATACTAAACAATGCCCCGGAATAAATGGCATCCTGATACGCGTAACCTTCCATTGAGCTATCCAGCACGTTCACCAGCTTTGATGTCAGCGAAGCGGAGATATTGTCCGAACGAAGCTTACATTTCACACCCGTGGAATCTGATTTGCCAAGTCCGGTCATCCGGAAATAATTTGCCAGTGGCACAATACACTTTACAAATCCCTTTGTCTGCAATTTGTCCTTATCTATCCGGACAATACCCTGAATCTCATATACCTTCTTGTCGTTTCCCCACGAAAGTTTAATCGTATCTCCAAGCTTATAGTCCGTCGCCGGATATTCCACCGTTGATGCAATCAGATCAATCGCATCATAGGCTTCGTCATCCATGCCTTCATCCAACATTGCTTCCACATTCTGCACAAGCACAATTCCGTTCTCATCGACATCCAGCGTTCCTTCAACCAGATATGACGCATATTCCTGATACTCTTCCTCTCCATATCCAATCACGCTCACAAGGTCAACCGGCGATGCACTGTCTTTATATTTCTCACTTATTCCCAACCGTTCAACGAGCTGCCCCTCCAACGTTTCCTTCCTGAAATCCTCTGTGAAATGTGTCCGGAATTCTTTGAAGTCTGTAGCCTTCATAACCGCTGCATATACCGCTTTCACATCTGTCACTTCTTTGTTCTGTGCAATGTCTGTGAGTGTTTCTTCGTTTGGGAGCACCGATTTCACTGCATCCACAGTCTCTTCATCATTTGCCTCGTTGAAGAAATACACCTGATACTCTCCGTAAGAAGGTGCAATCTGCTTCTGCATCTGTACAAACGAAGTGAAGATCATCGCAATCGTGATAAACGCCGCGATTGATAAAGCAAAAGCAAAAATTGTTTTCAGAAACCGGCGCTTGTTGCTCATCAGATTCTTATATGCATAATCCCCCTGCACGCCGAAGATCTTCCCGAAGATGCTCTGCTTGCGTGCTTTAATCTTCCGTGTTCCACTTGTCTGCCCACGCACCGCCTCGATTGGCGAAATTTTCTTTACCAGCTTTCCATTTTCATCCATGACGAAGAACAGATCCCCAATAAAAACAACCAGTACATACAGAAATGGAAGCGCATGCGGGCGAACCTTTATACTCATGGATAACCCAACCAGATATGCAATCGGGAAGCCAATCACGATTCCTCCAAGGATTCCTAGCAGCTCCTGCATGCATCCCATCCGGAATATCACACTTTTTAACTGTCCCTGTGTTGCTCCGATGCAGCGCAGGATTCCATAATCTTTGATCTGCTCCATCGTATTCAACTGGATCGTCGTCCGGATGATTCCGACTCCGATGACTGCGATCACGAACGACAAAAGAAGGAACATCAGAAGAATAATATATGTATCGTTTCCGATATCGCCCTGCAGATAGTAGGCTGCGAGCTGCTGATTTAATTGTGCTTTCACACCGTACGTCTGCTCGATGGTTTCCATATCCGCATCCAGGCGGTAAGGATTTTTCACGTTGATGTAGATTGCATTTTCAATATAGGAGCTCGAATAATAATCGTAGTATTTGCCACGATACGCAGTCTTCACGAAATCCTGTTTGAACAATGCCGAGACATCCTGATTTTGCTCCGGCAGAAGCACAATCTCGTAGTCTGCCTGCTTGCGAAGTGCATCGCGTGTATTGATGAAATTACTGAAATACAAGGTTAATATCACGAACAGAATCCCTGACGCTAAAGCAACGCCTAAGATTGTCAGGATCGTCCGTTTCTTCTGAAACTTTAGATATTTGATTGAAAGTCTGGTGTAGTTTTCCATATCGCTCCCCCGTTGTTTATCAAAAAATATGTATAGGTACAGTCTTCCTGCGCTTACACATACATTATATCGAATATACATTACGGGGGCGTGACAAACTAAGTGACAGTTTTGTCACTTTAAAAGGACTGCGCGGGTAAAGTCGCACAGTCCTACACGTGAGAAGAGGGGGGATTATCCGAGAAAACGATAGATCGCTTTCTCGACCAACTTCGGTAAAGTTCCAAATGTATATGGTTTATATACTCGTTCGGTCCACTGATGTGCATCTTTTCCATAGGTACCGAAGTTGATTGCAAATACATTCAAATCCGCTATTTTATCAAAATCTACCGGATACAGACGATCCTTCTTTACAAAATTCTCCATCAGCAATTTTCTGGATGCCGGTGGATCATCCACTTTCAGATAACTACTGTCACTCAGGCTTGGGAAGAAATGAAGGATTTTATAATCCAAATTCTCTTCTTCTCCAAACTCTGTAATAAGCTCTGTCAACTCACTAAGACATGCATTCTCCTCTGGGCACTCATATTTCAACGTATTATGCGGGCAATATGGCGGTGCAAAAAATAGCACAATCGCAGGAGATTTTACCTTTGCGTATGAAGTAACTTTCTTGGTTACAAGCATTGCGATATCCCGGCTGTCTGTCCCGGAATTCTGCAAAGATTCTGTGTATGCATCCAGCATCGCATCGATATCGCCCTCGTAATTTGCCTTTGCAATCGCATACACCTGTGCATATGTATAAACCATTGGCTGGTAAGATAATCGTTCGTAATGCATCCCTGCAAGTGCATAATAATTTTTCGATTCTGTCTCAATGATCTCTTCGACTTTAATCAGTGCAGTTTTTGCACTTGTTGTTAATTTATCAACGATTTCCTCCACACTGGCATTGTGGACAAAATAGTTAAAATATACAAACGCTTCCTGTGCGGTCTGTACATTGTAAAAATCCTTTAAATCTGTCATCTTCAAGACAGATGGTGGCAGAGAATATTCATTGTCATATGCATCACAGAACAATGTATTGAGGTTGATCTGTTTGACAAGCTCAGCCGCAACCATAGATGCATCAAATCCTTCGAAACACTGTCCAACATGCGAATTCTTTCCAAGAATATAGAAGCAAGGCAATAGTTTTCCTACCGTTCCGGTGTAAATATACTGATGCGTATCTCCCACACATAAAGGACAGGTATAATCGTTGTTAATTGCCATTAAATAGTTGAGACCATTTTTTTCCCGCTGTTCAATCAGGAAATCCACCGCTTCAATCATACCGGTATGCATATTTTCCTCGACCGGGTTAAAAGATAACAGCAGATTCCCATCCAGATCCTCCAAGTGGGTACTCAGATCACGGGCAACCGCCATATACACAGCGTCACCACTCTGCATATCACAACAGCCCCGTCCAAACATATAATCTCCACTTTCCAAATCTTTGCGTACATCCTCTGGAAGCGGTACCTTCGGGAGTTCCTGCAATAACCGGTCCGGATCAAATGCGTATTCTTTTAATATACCAAAATCCTCAACGCCCACCGTATCCGTATGTCCATGTAAAATGATCGTCCGATTCGAAGTACCTTTTGTACCCTTCAAAAGAGCAAACACATTTCTTCTCCCAAGTGCATCCTCTTTTAATGGTTTTACAATGACCAGATCCGGGTGTTCCGCAAAATAAGGAATACTTCGCAGATAATTTTCAATATAAACACCAATATCCTTTTCGCCGGGAGTCCCGTTTACACTTGGAATTGCAACCATTTCTTTTGTTATCTTTTCCACTTCTCTATATATATCCATATGATCCCTCCTTTATCATTTCTGTATATCAAATACTGTATACAGTATATTGTTAAAAAAGAACTGTGTCAAGTCTGACACAGTTCTTTGAATTCCTGAAACTTTTTCATCCGAAAACTTTCGATTTTATAATTATTTCCCTATTTTATAGGCATTCTTAAACCAACCTGATTGAGATGCCGCACCATAGCAATGGCCGCATCCTGATAACGATCTTCCATAATTGCATCCACTACTGCCTGGTGTTCCTCTAATGCAGTTTGAATATACAGATCCAAGTTTCCTGATAAAATATGGAACCGTTTCGTAACAAAATTCACACGGTCAATCATGTCATATAAAAATGAATTTTCGGTACATTCTGCGATATACATGTGGAACTCATAATCTGCTTCCAGATATTCCAATGCCTTTCCCTCAATTCCATTTTTCATAATTGCCGCACATTTATCCTCCAGCTTTTTCAGTTTTTTCTTCTTTTCGGCATCCATCCTGCCATCGAGCAAAGAGATTGCAAGACTCTCCAGATTGCACCGCACCACTGTTACATTCTGTATATCCTCCAGTGAAACAGAAGATACTACTAATTTCCCATTGCTGTTTGGTTTGATAATATGTTCGAACTGTAATCGTTTCAGAGCATCCCGAATGGGTGTACGACTGATTGACAGCTGCTCTGCCAGTGACTCTTCAACAAGCAGATCCCCCGGTTTATATTGGTTTGACACTATCGCTTCTTTAATAATACGATATGCCTTATCTGATAGCGTATCTTTCGATATAGATGGTAATTTTGGCATAATGCACTCCCCCTGTCTTTATTGTATACATTATACTGAATATCAGATGTATTTTCAACCATATGGTCTCATGAAATTTAGAAAAACAGACAGCCGGTAAGCTGCCTGTCCATATATAATATAAGTTTTTTTTGAAGCTGTTTTATATGCAGAATTTCTTGCGTACGATGTCTGCCAATATTTCCGCCGTACCATCCACACCAAGCACACTGCTGTCTACCATATAATTTTTGTGGTTGAAATCATCCGGTGCATAGCCTGCATATTTCTCATGATATGCACAACGTGCCTTGTCGACCGTTGTCATTTCCTTGATGGCATCCTCTCTTGTCATATGCAGATAATCTACGCAATTATTGATACGTGCCTCATATGGCGCGTAAATATAAATATGAATGACATTTTTGTAATTACGCAATACATAATCTGAGCATCGCCCAACAATAATACAGGATTCTTTATCCGCAAGCTCTGTTATGATCTTCTGCTGCACATCAAAGATTTCATCCTGTATCCGGCTTTCCTCTGTACCAAGTGGAAACCGCATTTTGAAAAAGGAAGACTTTGCAGCTTCTTCGGCATCACTGATGACGGACACGCGCTGATTCATACGCTTTGCCGTTGTCTCTACAATATCTCTGTCATAATATTCGATTCCAAGCTTCTCCGACAACTGATGTGCGATCGGTCGCCCAAGACTGCCAAACTGTCTTGTAATTGTAACTACATAATTATTTTTCATAGGACACCTCCTCCCAGAATATCAAACAGCTACACATATTCCCGCATAAGCGGACATGTCCCACAATGCAGGCCTCCACCACTACGGATGTTCTCATCCCACGGAATCGGAATTACCTTGATGCCCTCTGCTTCCAGCTTTGCCTTTGTCTTCGGATACCCATCGATCATGCATAGCACGCCCGGCTCCAGTACAAAACAGTTAATCGCCCAGCCCTCGTCTGGCTCTACCTCAATCAATTTATATCCCATCTTCTGCAGACGCTCGATAAAGAAATATGGCAGCTTTTCCGTATTGATCAGTGCCATCTTTGGTCCAATGAAGGATACCAGACTGTCAATGTGGATTGCATAACCTCCAACCGGAATCGGGATCACCTCAATATCCATCGGATTCAGAACCATTTTCAACTGGTCAATTCCCTCCTGTGTACAGCGATGTGAATGTGCGACTGCCACATGATGCGAGTCCATAACCAGTACACCGCCACCTTCCATAATACCTGTACCGGTTATCGTGTGCAGGATTGGAACGCCTCGTCCGCCAAGTGTTCTCGTGGCAACCAGTTCCTCACCACGCCGCATATGTGGCGCCAGACGCATGATGATCATTGCTCCCGGAACAGCAGCAGCCACATCACGCGTATTGACTGTCTTTCGAAGATAAATCGGATTGTCCTTTGTATATACAACCTCCGCTCCATAAGATCGAATTACATCTGCAAAATAATCATGCTGCGCCTGTGCTTTTTCAATATTCGGCGCCTCATGGCCACGCCAGTAGTAACTATAATTTTCTCCGATCAACGCATCTCTTTCGGAATCATAATCCTTCGTTGTCATCGTTGTAAGTTCTTCTCCCGGCCGATGCATATAAACGGCTTTCAGTTTCCCATACTCACTGTTTACGCCCCAATGTGCCCCCCAGTACTCCTCCATTTTTGCAGCATCAAAAAATGATGGCTCTATCTCTGCCGAAAATAATCGACTGACTGAATTCAATCCCTCATACGGTCTAGCAACCATTGCCATAGTCATTCATCTCCATTCTTTCTAAAATAACTCATAACATCTTTTCCAAAAAAGCTCTTGCCCGCTCTGTCTTCGGATGATCAAAAAACTCCTTTGCCGGGGCATCCTCAATCAATACCCCCTGCTCCAAAAACACAACCCGATCGGAAACCTCACGGACAAATGCCATCTCATGACTGACGATAATCATCGTAATACCGGTCTTCGTCAGATCCTTTATTACATCCAGGACTTCTCCGACCATCTCCGGATCCAGTGCAGACGTCGGCTCGTCAAATAAGATCACATCCGGATTCATTGCAAGCGTCCGTGCAATCGCGACACGTTGCTGTTGACCACCGGATAAGGTAACCGGATACACATCCGCCTTATCCAACAGGCCTACACGATCCAGCAGCACCTTTGCTTTCTCAATAGCCTCCTCCTTTGGAACCTTCTTCACATGCATCTGGGCATAAATCATATTCTTCATAATCGTCATATGCTTAAACAAATTGAAGTTCTGAAATACCATTCCAATTTTGCTGCGCAATTCGCGCACATTCTTTTTATCTCCCGTGATTTCCTGATCCTCAAAATATATCTCTCCGGAAGTTACTTCTTCTAATCGATTAATACAGCGAAGCAAAGTGGATTTTCCGGAACCGGAAGAGCCGATCACGGAAACGACTTCTCCCTGTTTTACTTCAAGTGATATACCCTTCAGGACCTCTAAATCTCCAAATCTTTTATAAACATCCTTAACGTTGACCACTTCTGTTCACCCACCTTTCTACTCTTCTGCCGATGGTTGTCAAAATTGTAACCAATATCCAGTAAATAACACCTATAATAATGTAACATTCAAAACTACGGAATGTTGATGATATAACAAGCTGGGTATTTCGCATCAGTTCTGCTGCACCGATCGCATAGATCAAAGAAGAACCTTTGAGCAATGCAATTACCTCATTAATCAGTCCAGGCAAAATGGATTTGATTGCCTGCGGAATTACTATACCAAACTGTATCCTTGCTCCCGACATTCCCATTGCGACAGCCGCTTCTTTCTGTCCATAATCAACACTCTGGATACCTCCTCGTAACAGCTCGGACATGAATGCACCGGCATTTAAGCCAAGTGCAAGCCAGCCTGCTACAAACGGTGCAAACTTATGTCCGGTTAACTGCGGGATACCAAAATAGATGAACATAATCTGTACAATCTGCGGTACACCTCGGAATATCGACAGGTAAATGGATGCAATCCAATTCAATGGTTTAATCTTTGATAAGCGGAATGCAGCCAGAACGAGTGCGATTACAACTGCTACCGCTAATGCAATCAAGGTAACCAGTAATGTGCTCTCAAGACCTTTTACCCAGCTCATCCGATACGCCCACAAACTGGAAAAATCTAATTTTAACTTCATAGCAAATCTCCCTTCATTAGCAGCGTAGTTATTTTTCTTCGTGTGAATTAGTCGAAGTCGTACATACCTTCTCCTAACCACTGATCAATAATCTTTTTAAGCTCTCCGTTTTTCTTCATCTTCTCAATCTCTGCATCAAAGACTGCCTTCATCGGAGATCCCTTTACAAATCCCATAGAATAGTGATTTCCATCGATACCCGGAATCATAGAATCGTCTAACATAAAATATGTAAGCTGACCATCATATTCCTCACAGATATTTTTTGCTCCACCACCATCAATAATTCTCGCATCTGCCTGTCCGCCAAGTACCGCCATGATACAAGATGCATTGTCATCAAATTCCACAACATTTGCGCCTTCGATCGTTGGAAGCACGGATTCATAATAAGCCTCTCCAACGTCACAACAGACTGTCTTACCATTCAGATCAGCTGTCGACTTGATTTTGTCTGCATCCTCCGCACGAATCAACATTGCTGACTTTGCTGTCAGATAACTCTCAGACATATCTATAACCTTGGTACGCTCTTCTGTTTCATACATACCAGAAATAGAAAAATCCAACTGCTCTGCCTGTAAACCGGCTACAACCTGTGGAAGCTTCATATCGGATATCTCATATGTGAATCCAAGATCGTTCGCCATATAATTCAAAATATCGATATCCAAACCGACCGGCTCACCTGTTGTTGCATCATACTCTTCAAAGTTTGTATATCCAACCGACATACCTACGATAAAATGTTCTCCTTCATAAATTCCCTCGTTTCCCGTCAGATACTCTCCGGAATCCGAATCGGAAGCGGTTGCTTCTGCGACGGTTGCAGTTTCTGTCGTTGTCGCCTCTGTGCTTGCTTCAGTTGTCGTTGCCTCTGTGGTGGTTGTCTCCTCTTTCTTATCTCCGCATCCGGCAAAAAGCGTAGCCATCATCGCCAGAGACATCACCAATGCTGTCATCTTCTTTCTCATAAACATCATCCTTTCTTCCTTGGTTTTACGTATTTCTGTATTTGAAATACTGTATACAATAGAGGTCTTAAGGATTCGAACTTTATTTTCTTCTGTTTGTCCGTTCCTTAGCCGCTAATATAAAGGTCAAATCATGCAATGTCAACAGATTTTGTGATTTCTTACTTTTATTTTTTAAATGTGCTTTTTGACTTAATTATTTTCTTTAAATCTCATCTTTTTCCTAGTGTACTGTATACAGTATATCGTGATATAATACAAGCCGTAAAGAATTTACCATTAGGAGGTGTATTTATATGGAAACAAAAGAAACCATGTATGAACGTTGTTGTAAAGTTATGCCACCGGTTGCCGGTCGTTACACGACACTTGGCGTTGTCAAAGGAGAAGGTTCTTATTTATATGGAGAGGACGGCAAAAAATATCTCGACTTTGCCAGCGGTGTTGCCGTATGTAATCTGGGGCACAATCATCCAGCCGTAGTCAAAGCTGCAAAAGAACAGATTGATAAACTGATTCATGCAGGACATAACGTGGTCTACTATGAATCCTATGTAGAACTGGCAGAAAAGCTTGTTGAACTGACTGGCGGAGACACCATGGTATATTTTTCAAATTCCGGTGCTGAGGCAAATGAAGGTGCTTTAAAGCTTGCAAAATATGTGACAAAGCGACCTGCTGTCATTTCATTCAAAGGCTCCTTCCATGGACGTACCATGGGAACCGCAGCCATCACCGGTTCGAATTCTGCTTACCGCAAAAACTACGAACCGATGGTTCCAAGCACCTATTTTCTGGAGTACCCGAATCTGTTCCGTTCTCCTTATACAAATGATGGGATACACTGTCCACAGCAATATTTTGACCAGTTTGATTCCCTGTTTTCACAGCTTGTTGATCCATCTATGGTTGCAGCAATCATTATGGAGCCTATTCAGGGCGAAGGCGGCTATATCGTTCCTCCTGTGGAATTTGTTCAATATGTAAGAAACGTCTGTGATACATATGGAATCATGCTAATTTTCGATGAAGTGCAAACCGGATTCGGTCGTACCGGTAAAATGTTTGCATATGAACATTTCGGTGTAAAGCCGGATATCATGTCTACAGCAAAGGCATTAGGCGCCGGATTCCCATTATCCGCAGTTATTGCTAAGAAAGAGATTATGGAACAGTGGCCTTCCGGTGCACACGGCGGTACATTTGGTGGTAATCCGGTCTCCTGCGCAGCCGGACTTGCAAGCATCGGGGTCCTGGAAGATGGTGCCCTCGCCAATGCATCTTCTATGGGAATTTACTTTAAGGAGCAATTACTTGAATTGCAGAAAAAGCATTCCTGTATTGGAGATGTGCGTGGTATCGGTCTGATGCTAGCCATCGAGCTTGTAAAGGAAGGAAATGCTCCTGATACCGCCCTCTGTGCCGAGACCATGCACAAAGCCGTTGACGAAGGCTTGATTCTCCTGAAATGCGGAACCTACTCCAACGTCCTTCGTTTTATCGCCCCGTGCATTGTTACAAAAGAGCAGATTGATTTCTGTATCAGCGTCCTGGATAAACTGCTTCCTTAAATAAATTTATTTTAGATTGGCAGGTGATTTTATGGATATGACTAAAGGAACTCCCTGGAAAAATATTACACGTTTTTCAATACCGCTGATCTTTGGAAATATTATGCAGCAATTCTACACGCTGGCAGATGCTATGATCGTCGGCAAGGTGCTTGGTTACAAAGCCCTTGCCGCACTCGGCTCTGCCGACTGGCTTGCATGGTTTATGACTTCTATTATCAACGGAATCACAATGGGATATTGTACCAAAGCTGCTCAGGAAAAGGGCAGACAGAGTAAAGATGGACTATTTTCTGTGTCCGCCATGTGTATATTTCTGTCAATTCTTTTGTCCATACTACTATTCGCGGTTGGACAGGTGGTTGCAATGCCGGCATTGCAACTATTAGATACCCCTTCTGATATTATTACAGATGCATATCATTATTTGCGGGTCATCTATCTTGGCATTCCATTAAATCTGTTTTACAACACGTTCTCCGCGCTGTTACGTGCAGATGGAGACAGTAAAACACCTTTTATTGCTATGGTTGTTTCTTCCATTACGAATGTTGTGCTCGATGCACTCTTCGTCCTTGTCTGCGGATGGGGTGTTACAAGCGCAGCCATTGCAACGGTATTGGCACAAGGGGTATCTACTTGCATTTGTCTGATGCGGATTTTGAGAAATGAAAATCTACGCTTTACGAAAGACTATATAATACCAAATGGTTCTGTCCTGACATCCATTCTTCGCTATTCTCTCCCCATGACGTTCCAATTCTGTGTCGTTGCCACAAGCGGCTTGTTTATACAATATCTGACAAATCGTCAGGGTTCTACCTTTATTGCCGGATATACCGCCGCCAATAAGTATTATGGCATGATGGAGATGGGAGCAATCGCACTTGCCGCTGCACTTCTGACATATACCGGACAGAACTACGGAGCAGGAAATGCCAAACGCATTAAGCAGGGCATTTCTGCCAGTCTCTGCGTGTCCGCTGTCATTTCCGGATTCGTCACTCTGCTGGTTATTCTGTTTTACAAACCACTGCTCTCCCTATTTATCTCGGCAGATTCAGGAACGTATGAGGAAATTTTTCACTATGCCACACAGTTTTTATTCTTTCTGGGTTGTCCTTTGTATATCCTATATCTTCACCATACTTTCCGAAGCATCCTACAGGGGATGGGAGATGTCATGACACCGATATTTTCAGGGCTGATGCAGTTTGCCTTCCGCGTCTCATCTGCCTTTATCATTACCTACCTGGTCGGTCCGGTCGGCATCTTTGCAGCCGAGCCATTTGCATGGACTGGCTCTGTCATATATCTTTCGCTACGGTTAATTTACCGGATACGTCACAACCAGATTACAAGCTAGGGAGCCGCATATCTATATCTCTATCTATATTTCCAAGCACAAAAAAGCTCTACCCAAAACGGGTAGAGCCTTTTGAATCACACACTATACAAAATCACGAATCAACGCCTGTGTACCGCAGTGCAGTCCACCGCCCTTCTTCATACACTCTTCATATTCCACCTCAATCACGTCAATTCCATTCTTGCACAAAATGTCTGCGGTCTTCTCAAATCCCTTGATCATAACTACCTTCTTCGCACAGATTGGAACCAGATTGATGGCGGTTGTACGCTCATCCGGTGCCTTTTCGATATAACGGATTCCAAGTTCCTTCAGCTTCTCCAGCAATGCAAACGGTACTGTACGCAGATCCACAAGTGCCAGGTCATAATCAACCATCGTAATCATACCATCAATATGCAGGTCATGTCCCGGTACCTGTACAATAAATAATTCAATTCCGATATCCGCAAGCGTTTCCCTTAACTGCCGTAAGCCTTCCAGATTTGTTCTTGTCGAATATCCACACATCGCATGTTTTGGATCTAAGAACATAAAATTTCCGCCTTCAAAGGTTCCTGTTCCATGAATCGTCTTTAAGATTGGCATGCCAATCTCTGCCAGCGTCCGCGTAGCTGCAAGCTCCTCGCCCCGGCGCATATGATTCGAACCTCTGCCGATGATAATACCGCCCGGAATCGCTGTACCAATATCTCTTGTATTGATACAGTTTACCAGACCAGGATTTGTATATTTGTTATTATAGATAACTTCTACCCCATTCTTTCGAAGCACATCTGCATATGCATCATGCTCTGCCTGCATTTTTGCAAGATCCGGCTTTGTCTTACCACCATAATAATATCCTTTTTCTACATCAATAATGGCATTTAATGAAGGATCATACTTACTTTCATCAATTGTATTCATCTCCTCATCCGGACGATGAAGCATAACCATACGAAGCTGCCCCATCTCACTATTCATGCCCCATTTTCTTCCTGCCCAGTATTTCTCCAGAAGCTCCGGCGTTTCAAAGCAAGGCTCTGCCTCCGACGGAAACATATGGGATACTGCATGGCACCATGCACGCTGTGTCTGATCAATCATAGATTTGTACCTCCTTTGTGTGTAACATCGATCCTGCATTACGCAAGACTATCCCTCTTCAATGGCAGTGTAGAGCAGTGAATGCCACCACCCATTTTATTGATTTCTGTAATATCCACGGTAAGTACTTCCACACCGGCTTTCTCCAGATTCTTACGTGTCCGCACACCGTTCTCGGAGAACAATACCTTACCAGGTTCCAAAGCAATACAGTTATTCGTAAGCTTCGGATCATCCATGTCCGTCTCGATCAATGTATAGCCCCGTTCCTTCAGCATCTTCAAAAACCAATGTGGCAATATAAATGTGCTGACCAGAATTTTGTCCTTATCTACAGGAAGAAATGCTTCATCCAGATGAATGTAATACGCCGGGAGATCAACAACGATCAATTCAATTCCCTGATAAGAAAGTAAGGCACGCAGCTGCTCGATTCCCGCATCATTGATACGGACAGAACGTCCGACAATCGCGGTCTTTGGATCAAGCATAGAAAATGATCCACCCTCTATGCTTCCTGCTCCCTGAATCGCTCCAAGAATCGGAATCTTCTGTTCTGCCAGCATCTTCTGTGTCACAAATGGATCTCCTGCATGAAAATACATCGCAAACCGTGTCAGAATTGCCCCCTTGGGAACCATCAGGGCAACATCCCGCGCAAATAACAGGTTTGTCCAATAATGACTTTCATCCTCCAGATTGACAAGTTCTATGCCTTCCTCTCTTAAAATCTGCGTCATCATGTCATGCTGATACTGCATTTTCCCAAGGTCCGGCAGCTCCGTATCCTTAAAATAATTTCGGATTCTTCCATTTGCACCTCGCAGGATTCTTGCGCCTGCCTCTTCCTCGAAGACGCCATCCTTTAACTGCTCAATTTCAACACCCGGTCTGTGCACTAACATCTTCCGGATTTTTCCTACCGAGTTGTCTACGCCGAAATCCGTACCCCAGACCTCGGAAAACACCTCCGATTCAAACATATTTGGAATTGTACTTTGATCCATGTATTCCTGTAATGTTGCCATAATTATCACTCCTTTTTCTTTTTACATTACAATTGCCGATACCAGAGGGATTGTCAGCACGGACAAAATCGTTGTCAGGGAGACTCCTTTCGAAGCCAGAATATAATCTCCGTCATATTGCTGTGCGAGCATCGCTGTCATACTTCCAACCGGCGTTGCAAGCATAATCAGACATACCCCAAGCAGCATGGAATCCCTGATCCATATCCGAAGCAGCAATATGCCACAGACTGGTATCACAATTAACTTTATGATTGAAAATATCAATAACCGGACATCTGTAATCAAATCCCTGATCTGCATGTGAACCATAGACTGTCCGATCACGATCATACTGAGTGGAGCGGTAAGACCGCTTAATCCACTGACAGCGGTCTGTACAAAGGATGGTACCTGCACATCTGCCAGATAACATATAAGTGAAAGAATCCCTGCAATGCCGCACAGGGCGGCAGAATTATTGTGGCATTCGGATCTCTATGGATTTCTGACGGAATGTCATGAGGGAGATGCACCATTTTTCTTCCGTCTGGAGGTAAAGAGTGCAGAACCGAAAACAGAGTTTGTGAAAAAATTAGGTGCGTCACTGGAAAAAAAATCTGACTGGAAACTGGCGAATTCG
>USFH01000030.1 GCA_900553925.1 uncultured Clostridium sp. | reverse complement strand
CATCCATAAGGAATACCTTTGGCTCACGAACGATAGCACGTCCCATAGCCACACGCTGTCTCTGACCACCTGACAAAGCCTTCGGCTTTCTGTCAAGCAGATGCTCAATATCAAGAATCTTAGCAGCTTCATGTACCTGCTTATCGATCTTCTCCTTTGGTACCTTTCTAAGCTTCAGACCAAATGCCATGTTATCATAAACTGACATATGTGGGTACAAAGCGTAGTTCTGGAATACCATCGCGATATCTCTGTCCTTAGGCTCTACATCGTTAACCATCTTGTCACCGATCCAAAGCTCACCGGAACTGATATCCTCAAGTCCTGCAATCATACGAAGTGTTGTAGACTTACCACATCCTGAAGGTCCTACGAAGATGATGAACTCCTTATCTTCGATGTCCAGGCTAAAGTCCTTAACTGCGTTAAAGCCATTTGGATAAATCTTATAAATATTCTTAAGTTGTAAACTAGCCATTTTGATTTTTCCTCCTTAGATTTTAGCTATAATCATCTGACTCATGATGTTTGTATGATACACCAAACAGCCCAATCTTGCCATATTACTATTCAACAAATAAGGATAAAAAATATTGTGTAATTTGTATATGAAAATTTTTTTCATATTTTTTTTGTGGATTTTTCACAAATTTTACCAAGGCTTGCCTAGCCGATTTTTGTGAAACCTTCACCATAAGCCTCTCGAACATCTCCTACAAAGCAGATGGCACGGTCATCAACTTCGTATATTTTCCTCTTGACATTTACCATTTCCTTCGAACTAAGCGCACACAGAAGCATACGTTTTGGCGATCCTGTATATCCACCTTTTGCCGGTATCTCCGTAACCCCCCGCCCGAGTTCGCCGATGATATATTCTTTCACCTGCTTTTCTTCTGTCGAAATAATGTACATCAGCTTCGCATGGTTCGGTCCTTCGAGTATCCGGTCGGAGACCCGTGTCATGACGAACAGCGCAATCAGGGAATAAATTCCCTTTTGCAGCCCGAATACGCCAAATCCAAATAATATGATTACTCCATCAATAACCGCCATCAGCTTCGGAACCGATATATGCGGCAGCCGCCGGTTTAAAATCTGTGCGAGCATATCCGCTCCACCCGAAGATGCATTCTGTAGGAATATAAGTCCCAGGCCGCCGCCCATGATCACGCCACCGCACAGGCCATCCACCAGTACATCGCCGGTAAGAAGGCAAAACCGCGGTACGACTCCAAGGAATACGGTCAGACATACTGTTGCATAGAGCGTGCGGTAGAAATTCACCCGCCCAAGCACTTTGTACCCGATGATGAACAATGGCACATTGCAAATTATATTCACAAGCCACATCGGCAGCCCGAACACATGCCTTACAACGACAGAAAGCCCCGTCACACCGCCTGTCACAAGTTCGAGCGGATTGAAATATGTTGTAACCGAGACC
Organism: uncultured Clostridium sp.; assembly: GCA_900553925.1. Lineage (GTDB taxonomy): Bacteria > Bacillota > Clostridia > Lachnospirales > Lachnospiraceae > Coprococcus_C. Next base: position 14,431 of record USFH01000030.1, on the reverse strand, counting down.
GCCATCAGAAAAGCCCCGGTTGTCAGCTGTACAAACCGCTTATACGTATCTTTTTTCATGCTCATTTTCCCCGATCTGTCATCCTATACATCAAAAAAGCTCCATACATCTAGTATGGAGCCAATCGTTTATCTTATTCATAAATGAGCAATTTACCTGCATGGTTTTATATAATTGATGGTTGCTATGGGCAGCTTTCCTGCACTTTATATGATTAATGGTTGCTGTCAGATGCGCCAAGTATAATCACAATGTCATAGCCATCGGTCGGCTCTGAAGTTCCGCTTGTCACGGTTCCCACCTCATAGCTTGCCGCAGCGAAATAATTAACAAGTTCCGTTCCGACACCGTCTTCCTTCGAGATGATCTTCGTATCTGCCAGAGATTCCGAATAATCACTTGCGTTTGTATTGGCATATCCGTCGGCATTCAAAGTCTCGCACCATCTACCCGCAAGTCCGGCAATCCCCGTGCTGTTAAGCACCAGAATGTTCTTGCCCTTTGCATCGCCGGTCTCCTGTGCCTCCTGTGTATCTTCCGCAGGAGCTTCTGTCGAAGGATTCATCTGCAGATCATCCGTCTGTGCATCCGTAAGTGCATTGGCATCCAGTGTTGTCGCAGGGCCACTCTTTTTCACTCCGCCCTTCACAGCCTGAAGCACAAAAAATGCGCCAAACACTACAATCGCAAGTCCTAATATAATAACGGCCGCGCGAAGCAACATCGAAAAGAACAATCCTGCCGCCGTCTGCTGTTTTCTTCCACTCATAATTTTCTCCTATCCTCGTTATACGTTTTCTTCATCTTTTTCACTGCGTATCTGTCATTATCATTCAAGCCGGTTTTCAATACATTTTTCAAGTATAGCAAATGTTGTTGTTTTTTTCAACCATTTATAGCATAATCATAGTATGGATTTTTTGTGAAAAAGTTGCATCCTGCTATACATATTTCAACAAGAACAAGGAGGTTTCAATCCCATGAAAACAGCTCTTATTACCGGTGCTTCCCGCGGAATCGGCGAAGCTGCCGCCTATCAATTAGCAAAAGAATACGACTGTGTTGCCATTATGAGCCGGAATACCGACGGAAAATTAAATATCGTTGCGAATCAGATTCACACCACAACCAATTGCGAATGCATTCCATTTACCGGGGATGTATCCGACTTTGCATTTGTTGAAGAATGCGTCCGGTCACTTGCCGCATCCGGACATCCGGTCGATACACTCGTCAACAACGCAGGCATCTCGCTCGTCGGGCTTTTTCAGGACATGACGCCGGATGAATTTGACCGCATCCTGCGCATCAATGTGACTTCCGTCTACAACACCTGCCATGCTGTGATTCCTGATATGGTACGAAACCAGTATGGACGCATCTTAAATATCTCCTCCGTCTGGGGACTCGTCGGTGCCTCCTGTGAAGTCGCCTATTCGGCAACGAAGGGCGCCATCAACAGCCTGACGATGGCTCTTGCAAAGGAACTTGCCCCAAGCCATATCGCGGTCAATGCGATTGCTTTCGGTGCCGTGGACACGACCATGAACGGTCATCTGTCTGTCGAAGAGAAGAAGACGCTCTGCGAGGAAATCCCGGCAGAAAAAATGGCGGCTCCCGAAGAAGCCGCCGCCTGTATCTCTCATATTTTGGCAATGCCGGATTATATGACCGGCGAAATATTGAAATTCGATGGTGGCTGGATCTAGCCACCATTTTCCTTTTTCAAATTCTTTTCTGAATTTATTATGAATCCTTCTTACGCAAGTTTTTGATTGCTGTTGTAAGCTTGATCGGATTTCCGTAACGCAATGTCGAACTCCGGAAGATTTTACCGCCGATCACACCCATAAGCGCAACAGAAATATACAGAATGACCGCAGATACGATGATCTCCCATGTCTGCACATGTCCCATCGCCACACGCGCAAACATGGCGCTGTAAGAGCTAAACGGCAGGAAGGAACAGACTTTCATCGGTACGCCGTCCACCTTGTCAAGCTGAAGCAGCACAACAAAATATACAATCATGATAATCATCTGTGCCGATCCGGCGGACTTATTCAGATCCTCAATCTTTGACACCAATGCCCCGAGCGCACCGTATAGGAACGCATAAAATAGGAATCCGCCAATACCGAATACTGCAAATACAACCAATACATTGGCTGGGATATCCAGGAACATGCCAAGGTCAATGCCCCAGAAATCTTTATTGTACTGGTACGAACCAAGCAGACAGACAGCAATGATTCCGACCTGAAATACCGTTGCCACAGCACCTGCAAATACCTTGCCGAACAACAGCGCCGTTGAATCGGTACTGGTAACCAGAATCTCGATGGAACGGTTGCTCTTCTCATTTGTAACAGAGGACGCAATACTCATGCCATACATGATGATGAGCATAAATATCAGGATTACAAGCACATAGCAGTACCAGAAATTCTGTGTACTGTCCTTGCCAAGCACATACTCACCATGTGTAATCTCCTTATAGGATGCCTCCATGAATTCATTCAGATCCAGATCATGCTTCTCACAGTAATCCAGTTTGACAAGCATCCCCAGATAGCTGTCAAAGACAGCTGCATCGGAATTATCCATGCTCTTGTTATATACATAATAATCGTAGTCCGACAGCGAATGAACCGCGAATCCGGCGGCTGCTTCTTCCTCTTCAACCGCTTTTTTCAAAGCATCCTCACTATCAAAGCTGACCAGATTTATTCCTGTTTCCATAGAACCCCATACCGAGCCATCCACGTCAATGATCAATATTCCTTCCGGATCGTAGACCCCGTATGTATGCTCTGCATCCGCCTCTGCGGAAGAATCCTCCTTTGAAGCGCTGTCCTGAACGGTAGAATCCTTCTTATCTCCCGTAATTGCATCCTTGACACGCGGAACAAACATGATGCCCGCTGCCAAAACAGCAATCAGGATTGTAGATATCACGTATGACTTACTCTTAAAATAGTTGTCCAGCTCAAACTTTAATATCGTGAAAAACTGTTTCATGTTATACCGCCTCCTTTGCTGCTTCTGTGTCCGGTTCTTCATCCCCGACACAAGAGATAAAGATATCATTCAAGGATGGCTCATAGGCTCCAAACTGGTGAATTTCAACACCTGTCTGTTTACAAATATCAAGGATCTGCCACATATCAGCCTGGGTTTTCAGTTCAAGCACCACGTACTTTTTAGTCACACGCTCAACAACTGCATAAGAAGACAGCTTCTCCCTGCAGATATCAGCCAGCTCCTGCGGGCTGTAATTATCCGCCGATATCGTCTTTCTGCCACATCCGTACGTATCCTTGATATCATCAAGATGTCCGGCTAATACGACGTCGCCATGATTGATGATCGCGATATCCTCGCAGAATTCTTCCACATAGCTCATCTGATGGCTGGAGAAAATAACGATGCGGCCTTCACGGATCAATTCCCGGATGACGTCCTTTAACACCTGTGCATTGACCGGATCTAACCCGGAAAACGGCTCGTCTAATATTACCAGTTGTGGCTCACCGACCAGAGTTGCCGCAAGCTGTACCTTCTGCTGGTTTCCTTTTGATAATGTCTCTAATTTCCGGTCAATATATTCGGATACATGAAGACGATCCAGCCATTTTACAGTGCTCTCATTCGCCTGTTTCTTATTCATGCCACGGAGCATAGCAAGATACACCATCTGGTCACGTACTTTCTTCTTCGGGTAAAGCCCCCGTTCCTCCGGCAGATATCCAACCTGGCTTGCCGTCGGGTGAAATATTTCTCCATCGAGCATAATCTCACCGGAATTCGCATGGAATACATCCATGATAATCCGGATCGTCGTCGTCTTGCCTGCGCCATTTCGACCAAGCAGTCCGAGTGCCCGTCCGCTCTCCACCGCGAAGCTGACCCCATGCAGGATTTCTTTTTCCCCGAAGCTTTTTCTTATATCTTTTAATTCGAGCTTCATAACCTCTTCCTTCTTTCCTGTCTATTGATTTTGATTTTGTTATTGCCGCTTACCGCGTATTATACAAATTCGAAAATCTGTATAAAAATAACATGTCCCCAATATAGCAGAATCAATTATTATTTACAACTATCTGCCCCTGCATTTCATCTGTCTGCAGATAAAATGCAGGTCTATCGAAGACATGTTATTACCCGTCACCATGTATCAGCATGATGACCTGCATGCACATCCGTGCATATTCTTTCTATTATTATCAACTGTTATGGCAGTGCATACTTCTGTTCATATGCACGGTACTGTTCATCGTACCACTTTGCATCCTGCTCCTTCACTTCTTTGCGGTGTTCATGTGCATCGAGTTCGTCATCCTCCACCTGGATCACACAGGTAGCAATATTCGAGCAGTGATCGGAGATACGCTCGTAAGTATCCGAGATATCTGACAGACTAAGTCCAAGCTCAATCGTACATTTGCCTTTACGCAGACGCTTGACATGACGTTTCTTGAGTTCTTTGTTCATATCGTCCATCAATTCTTCCAAAGGCTGTACAAGTGCCGCCTTATAACGGTCATTTTGTTCAAATGCATCGACTGTCATTGTCAGGATATCTTTGAGCGCCTTGCTGTAGACAGCAAGCTCATCCATCGCCTTCTTCGAGAAGATCAGTTCTTTCTTATGCATCTGTTCCACTGCCAACAGTATATTCACCGCCAGATCCGAGATACGCTCAATATCTCCCAGCGAATGAAGCATCAGTGACAGGCGGTGTCCATCTTCCTTCGAAAGATCTTTCGTGGAGAGCCGGAGCAGATATGTGCCAAGCTGATCCTCGTATTTGTCGACGGTATCTTCTTCCTTGCGGATCCGTTCCGCTATTTCCTCGTCGTATGCGGTAAGCAATCCGACTGCACGTCCAACAGATTTCATGGAGAGCTCTGCCATCTCAGAAGCTACCTTCCGACACTGCATGATTGCGAAACCAGGTCTCTCTAAGAATACAGGATCCAAAAGCTGCAGTACCTTGTCATGCTTGCTAAGCTCATCCTCTTCCTCGTCGTCATCCTTGATGGTCTTGACAGCAAGAAACTCCAGGAATCCGGAAAGCGGAAGCAGCACAATCGTTGCGGCAATATTAAAGATCGAATGGATCGTTGCAATTCCTACCTCATTTGCCGCCTGCGGCAGGAATGCATAATGTACAAATGCATTGGAGATATAAAATACTAACATGAATACAACCGTTCCGATTACATTAAAGTAAAAATGAACCGCTGCCGCGCGTTTTGCATCCTTACTTGCTCCCACACTTGAGATCATCGCAGTCGTACAGCTGCCGATATTCTGTCCCATAATGATAGGGAGGGCAAGTGCATAGGAGACAGCACCTGTGGAACAAAGCGCCTGCAAAATACCTACGGACACAGAGGAAGACTGCATAATCGTCGTCAATACAAAACCTGCAATAACTCCGAGAAGCGGATTCTCAAACTTCGTCAGAATCTGTGTGAACTGCGGAACATCCTTGAGCGGTTCCACTGCCGAACTCATTGCGGTCATACCATACATCAGAATCGCAAACCCAAGCAAGATTGTTCCGATGTTATGTTTCTTCTCACTCTTGCAAAATACAACTAAAATCGCACCAATCACAGCCAGAATCGGCGTAAAAGAGGTCGGCTTCAGCATCTGAAGGAAGAAGCTTCCTCCGTCAATACCGGACAGTGACAGCAGCCACGAGGTTGCCGTTGTTCCGATATTCGCACCCATGATAATACCGACTGCCTGATTGAGCTTCATGATACCGGAGTTAACAAAACCAACGACCATAACCGTCGTCGCTCCGGATGACTGGATGACTGCCGTTACACCTGCGCCAAGCAACACAGCAGACCACTTATTGGAGGTAAGGCGTTCCAAAACCTTTTCCAGCTTACCACCCGACATCTTCGCTAATGCGTCTCCCATTATATGCATACCGTACAGAAACAATGCGAGACCACCAACCATGGATAGAACGTCAAAAATATCCATCTTTTTCTCCTATTCTCTTTATTGACATTTTATAAGCCGGTCTGCTGGATTTTACCCAAAATTCACCTAATTTTTACAGTTTCCGGTCTTTAACAATAATACAACCTTGAAGAGGTCTCCGTCAATCATTATTTCCACTTTGCCGTTCTGTAATTCCATCAGGCTCTGTGCAATGGAAAGTCCTAATCCATTGCCCTCTGTATTTCTCGAACGGTCACCACGCACAAACCGTTCCTTTAATTCATCACCGGAGATGTTGAGTGGTTCCTTCGAAATGTTCTTGAAGGTCACTGTGATCTCTCCCGGTTCTGCCTCGTCAATATCGATGTATACCCGGCTGTTTGGCTGGGCGTACTTGATGATATTTCCGATCAGATTGTCGAACACGCGCCACAGATGTCTGCCATCTGCCATGACATGGCAGTCTGCCTGCGCACCGTATTTCTTCGTCAGATAATTCGTCACTACCGGCTGCAGCTTACATGCCGCAAGCCGCTCTTCGAATTCTCCGAGCGCCTGTTCTAAAAGCATTTCCACGTCGGTCGGTTCCATATGCACTTCCAGATTACCCGTAGACGCCTTGCTCGCTTCGATCAGATCCTCGATCAGCTTCTTGAGCCTTGCAGACTGTCGCTGCAGCACCCCCAGATATTCTGCTTCCTTGTCACTTAAATCGCCCTCCTTGGAGAGGATATCCACGTAATTGATAATCGACGTAAGCGGTGTCTTGATATCATGGGAAACGTTCGTGATAAGCTCCGTCTTCATCCGCTCGCTCTTCATCCGCTCTGCCACTGCCAGGCGCACGCTGTCCTGAATGCAGTTTAATGTCTCGCCATGTGCCGCAAATTCCGGCAGCATATGTGTCGTGTCGATCTTATAATCGGTCTCGCCGTCCGCGATTTTCTTCGCGCCATCCTTCAGCCGATACATCTGCACGATCACGCGGATCAGGAATACTGCAAGTAAAGCCGCACATACCAGATCCAGCACGATTGCCAGTCCGGCAGAACCACTCGCAGCTACGAGAATAAACCGGAGCAGTGCGATTCCTGCCAATCCGCCAATCCATTTCCAATAGAGGTTAAAATGTCTTCCAAGGAAACGGAATGTATCCCGGAGCTTGCCAAACACCCATTTCACAAGCCGCACAAGCAGTTTACAAAGCCGCCAGATCAATGTGTTTGCAAACATTGCCCAGCCTGAAGTCTTGAGCCGTGTCGCGGTCGTCATCAGGAACGGCGGAATCATAAAAGCTACAACTGCCGTACAGATGAATGCAAGGAAGATTTCATCCCGTGTGGAATAGCTATAATACAGAAACAAATTATTTACACTGACAACAAGTACAATTGCAGCTCCCAGAAATACATCATATGGTATCCGGTCAAATGCATTGCAGGTAATTGTCTCCTGTCCTTTCCTGTGTCCGGACGCAGCAATTAAGAATCCACCCATAACAAGGATCATAATCAGCGAGATTGCAAGCACATAAGGTGCCATATTTACAATTGGCTTGCAATAACGAAGCACGATGGAATTCGCATAGAGATCTCTGGCTGTCATGTTTGATTTCACATACGCATACATCGTATAGGAAACCGGTGTAGAAATCTCAAGTTCCTGTGTGACTGTTCCATCGTTTCTATACGAAATGTCCATGTATTGGATATCGCCATCTCCTAATTTCTTAATCGCGCTCTCCAATGCTTTTGTGTATCCTTCATCATTGGAAAGATAATAAACAAAATCCGTATTCACCAAATAAATATATGGATTCGAACTGTCGTCGTCATAACTGATGCCAAGATCGTCAAACGAAATAGTGCTCCAATCCCAATACATATCCTGTATCGTACTTGGGACCTGTAATTCCGAAGAAAAAACATCCGCATCTTCCTCATATGCAGCCCTGTCGTCATAGCTGTACTCATCCGGTACATAATTTTCTTTCCAGAACTTAATAATATCCGGCAGAGATAATTTATAGCTGAAGCTGGTTGATCCTTCAAGCAGTTGTGTCTGCTGTGACAACACTTCATGGAACTGATAATCCTTCGACTCATAATTTTCAAGTGTTGGATATTTCTTTGTATCCTCCGGCACGATCTTGAAGAAGAAGTTACTGTTTTCCTCTGCAAAATAATCTTCATAATACCAAACTGTGTGATTCTCCTGTCCCTCTGCTTCACTTTGCAGATATGCCTGATAATAATCCCTTGCCCGGCTTGCGGAATCATCTACCATCCGGCTCAGAACCTCATCGTAAATGGCTTCTCCCTGCATCCGGTGGGTAGTTCCATAGGAAAGTGCCATTGACACGACGACACCGGAAACTACAGTTGCAAGAATTGATACCGAAAGCAGGATTGCAGCAACCACCTTTGCTACTGCACTTTTCTTTAATTTGTCCATTTTATCATTCCTTCCCAAACATATACCCTTGCCCCCAGACTACCTTGATGTAGCGTGGTTCTGAAGGGTCTGCCTCGATTTTCTCACGCAAGTGGCGAATATGTACTGCAACGGTGCCCTCCTGTCCAAACGGAGCATCCTCCCAGACGGCACGATAAATATCCTTCGGTGCATAGACTGTATTCGGATGTTCCATCAGGAATTTTAAGATTTCATATTCTGTCTTGGTCAGATTCACAGGCTCTCCATCAATCGTAACCTTCTTCGCCTTGTCATCCAGACACACTCCGCCGATCTCGAGCGTATCTGCCTCCGGTTCTTTCGGGACATTTCCGCCAAGCATCATGTAACGGCGCAGCTGTGCCTTTACTCTTGCGATCATAACAACCGGGTTAAATGGTTTGGTAATATAGTCGTCCGCACCGACGGAAAGACCAAGGATCTTGTCTGTATCCTCACTTTTCGCTGTGAGCAGGATGACCGGTACATTGGACGTCTTGCGGATCTCGTTCATCGCCGTGATACCATCCATCACCGGCATCATGATGTCCATCAGCACAAGCTGCACATCCTCGGTTTTCAGCTTCTCGCATGCCTCCTGTCCGTTGTACGCTTTCGTCACCCGGTACCCTTCTGCAGACAGGTAAATACCAAGTGCCTCCACGATATCCTTCTCATCATCACAGACTAAAATGTTATACATGATTTTTCCTCCCTGGGGTTTTCGAGATATTCTGTAATTGAATGTCACATATCAGATTTCATCAAGATAAGATGTATCGAAACCAAGAAGCACTACGATGTTCTGACATAGCCAAAACCGCCGTACGCAACCGCCGCCAATTCGCCATCCATGGCTCAGTGGCGGCTTGTTTGAACATCGTGTTCAAACATTGCTGAATGTTTACAGAACATCAAGTACTTCTAGGTTTCAATCATATTTATCTTGTTGAAATCCGATATATTTATACTCAATCACAGAATATTCTCTGATTCGTTTGCCATACACATGCAACCCTCGTTATGTTACCTGTATTATCGCAAAATAGATTTTAAGATACTAGATTTCATATATTTAAGATTTTATTAAGAACGTTACATTTCTTTTCGATCCTGCAATACTGGAAATGCCTTGCGGATCTTTGCCACATCGTTTTGTATGTCATATACGAGCAGTTTTTCTTCCTTACAAAGTGCATCCGTAAGTCGGATTTTCTTTGTCGGCACAAGCAGGCTACCATCCGGGGCATACACGCCCGAATCCCCGGAATAATGCTGTCCGTCCATATCGCCACAGCAATTCACACCTGCCACATAGCACTGATTCTCGATCGCACGTGCCGCAAGTAATGTCTTCCAATGCGACGCACGTGCAGCTGGCCAGTTCGCAGCCACAATAAAAATCTCAGTCTCCGGCAGCATCGCCCGGAACTGTTCCGGGAAGCGGAGATCATAGCAGATGGCAAGTCCTGCCTGAAATTCTCCGAGCCATCCGGTGCAAAGCTTCTCTCCGCCCCGGAAATGTGCATGTTCTTCTCCATAGGAAAACGGATGGATCTTGGCATAGTCCATTGCAATTTTACCGTCCGGCGTCACGATTGAATAATGATTCTCACAGAGTGGTTCTGTCTTTTTTACCCAGCCGATGCCGATTGTCTTGTGGTGCCGCCTTGCAAGCGACGATACCTGTTCAATCGTCCAGCCGGTTGTTGGTTGGTTCGTCATGTCCGGAGTGCGATCCATTTGCGCACGCGACTGTATCTCAGCATCCGTTTGACAAATTTCTGCCGTCACATCGGTATGCATCGAGAATCCCGTCAGGCTCATCTCCGGGAACAATACGATCTCCGCATCCGCAGCTATCACAAATTCCTCTGCCCGGGCGAGATTCGCCTGTTTGTCTTCCCATAGGATATTCGTTTGTGCCAGTGCAATCCGCATACGCTCTCTACCTCCACACGTTTACCACTGTCCCATCACTTTATGCATAAATGCGCCCACCTCTTCCCAGGCGCGCTTTGACTCCGGTATCACTGTGCCGCTCATCTGAAATACATGAAACATTCCTTCATATACTGTGAATCGTACCGGAACGCCTTGTTCTTTTGCCTTCTTCGCAACCGATGCCGCATCATCATACAGCATCTCGTGTGTCCCGACCTGAATCAGCATCGGCGGAAATCCGGTAAAGTTTCCGTACATGGGTGAAATCAAAGGGTTCTTCGCATCATTTTCCCCGATATAAGGGCTGTGCAGTAGCATCTCTCCACCGCCGTCTGCGCCAAAGACCGGATCGATCTCCCGGTTCTTCGTGTAAGATTCCACGGAGATTGCCAGATCGGTCCACGGCGACATTGCCACTAATCCTGCCGGCATCGGTTCTCCGTTTGTGCGAAGTTCCATGCAAAGTGCCATCGCCAGACCACCGCCTGCGGAATCTCCGACTACGATGATTCGCTCCGATTCATAGCCTTTCTCTCGCAGCCATTTGTATGCACCGACTGCATCTTCTAATGCCGCCGGAAACGGGTGCTCCGGTGCCAGCCGGTAATCGATGGAAAGCACTGCCGCGCCGCTGCTGATCTCGGCGTATAGTCCTGCCATCTTCCGGTACTGTCCCTGTAAACCGGACATATACCCGCCGCCGTGAAGCTGCAAGATCACATATGGATTCTCTGATCCGTTCCATGTCAGATATTCCATCTTGAACAGTCCCATGTCAATATGTTCTACGGAAAGGTGCTCCGGGTATTCAAATTCTGTGTTCTGAATGGATTTCTCCTTTTTTCTCTGCCATGCCTGCTTTAAAACCGGGTTCTGGTTGACCATGGCTACGATATCACGCATCAGTTCTGCGCGGTGACTTGTCTTGTCGTTCTCCTTCATACATACCTCTCTTTTGATAATGAAACTACACACGGAAGCGGCGGTTTAGTTCAAGTGTTGTGCTTCGCCCACCGATCACGAAGATTCCGAAGAGCTGGACGAGTACGGTGAATACTGCAACCAGCGTTAGAAGCTTCCATGTGACAACTTCCAGGCTGACTAACAACAGCTCAACGGCTGCGAGCAGCGTCAGTTCGAGCTGCGGCATAATATAGCTTCGCCAGTCTCGGCGGCGCACCATCATGAATACGAAGATTGTAATATTCGTCGCAATCACGACAACTGGAATTCCGATATTGACCGACCAGCCTTCATAGCCAAGAGCAAAATCGACCGCAAGCACAAGTGCCGCACTGATCACTCCCTGAAATATGATTTTCTGCTGTTCATCTGCAAGTGGCTGTGCAGTAAACGTAAATGTAAAGTACAGATACGCAATTCCTGCAAGACTTACCAGCGACCAGCGAACACCATGATAGGTCATATAGTTTACGATACCAAGCACGACCACACCGACGACCACGCAGAACGTCACGATACGGATTGCCAGACGCATCCGCTGCTGCTTCGGGAACATGTCCGGATAGACCGGCTGCACATGTTCCGTCTCCGACAGTGCGCCCTTGCAAAGCGGACAGATCAGACTGTCATCCTTCACTTTTATATTACAGCGATTACATTTACTCATAATATACTCCATTCGTCTCCACAGAGACATCTATTCCATCTTCTGCAAGCTTGCGGAAGAATACCTTCTGCACATCGACTTCCCGCACTGCCGAACTGAATGTGAACACCAGTGTATCCTTATATGACACAACCGCAGCTTTCAGATTCTGATTCCTCGACATAGACAAGGTCGCATACAATGACTCCACATAAGTGTCATACGGACTTGCCAGTTTCACTAAGCCTAGATTCGTCACACAGCCGGAGTTCGCCTTCGCAGACATCTGATAGACGATTTTCATCGCGATATTCTTGATAAAAAGCGGTGTTGCACGCAGTGCCTTGTTCTTCTCATTTGACACATTGTAAGCCATGATCTCTTCGAGATGCTCCTTCGTGATCTGGTTTTTCAGGCTCTCTGCCACTTGTGCCAGCACCTCTTCAAATGTATAATCCTCCCGCTCTGCCCGGAACATTGCCGACACGACCGCGAAGAAATTCTTCGTTGTAGCAGACCCATAATATGGTCGCAGATTTACCGGCACGCATACCGCAAGCGGACGCCGGTGCGGGATACTATGCATATACCCTTTATATACCGACCATGCAAATACGCCGAGCAGATACTGATTGACGGTCACGCCGTACTGTTTCGCCACTCGCTTGACATCCGGCAGGCACAGATATCCATGCATGATTCCGAAATACTCCCGCGGGAACATCTCCCCACGGATCACAAGTGCCTTCTCCGTCTTATAGCTCTTCTTTGCCGGGCGCTTATAATGCTTCAGATAACTGTCCTCCCGGTCGACGGTCGTCTCCTCATGCAGTTCCATCCGTTCACTATTTCCGATCTCCGGATGCACCAGACGCAGATACTGATACACAAGCTCTTTTAAGAACATCAACGCACCATTCCCATCGGTCAAAGCATGAAAGACTTCCAGACTGATTCTTCGTTCATAATATAACACACGGAACAGATACTCCCGGTTTAACAGCGGATTGATATACTGGCAAGGTCCCATATCCTCCTGCAGCACACGCGGTGCCGGGTTCGGGTTATCCTCAAAATAATACCAGAACACACCCGTCTTCATACGCACATGCATGACATCAAAATACGGAAGCACCATATCGAGTGCCTGCTGCAGTTTCTCCGGCTGGATTTCTTCCGTCAACGTTGCCGCAATCCGGTACACATTGCTTGATTTGCGGCTGGCAATCACCGGGAAGAGATTCGCGGTATTATCCAGCTTATCAAACCGTGCCTCACGGATTCGCTTCGGCTGCTTCTTTGCAAGTCTTTTGGCGGAGACTGTCTGTCCGGCTGCAGCCGTTGTCTCCGACTTCGTCCGGATTTTCTGATTTGTATTTTCTCTTGTTGTTTTCTGCTTTTTCTTACCCATTTTGTTCAATCCTGACTTTTCTTTTCATTACGCATCATACCATCGTTATATTCCGTATGATGATAATCCGTTCTTTCTTAGAAAGAAAAAAGGGATCGTATACACGATCCCTCGTTCTTATGGAAGCTACTGATCGGATTCGAACCGACGACCTATTCATTACGAGTGAATCGCTCTACCAACTGAGCCACAGTAGCGTAACAACCACATTCCTATTTGCATAGAAAACGTAACTGCATGTGATACTCTACCACACTAACTCAAATTTGTCAAAGCATAAGTTAACTTTGTTTTCTCCAATTTTGACATCAAGTGCATATCATCTGTTAAAACAAGTATCTGCTCTGATGGCAGCTGTTCAATTTCCTCGAAAAATCCCGCCGTCTGTATCTCATCCATCCGCGGCAGTCCATCTATGATAACCGGCACATCTTCCCTGCATAACCGTCTGGCAACACCAATCCGGATTGCAAGCCGCACAAGCGGAAAATCCTGCTTTTCCACCTGCGTAATATCGATATATGCGCCATTTTTCTTCACTCCAAGCCGAAGCCTGCTATCCACACGCGCATCCTCATACAATCCTCCGGTGATGTGTTTCATCACATCCGCCATATGATCATTGATGATATAATTCCACGCCTCTACATATTGGCGTGTCATCTCCTGAATCGTGTTGATTGCAAGTGTCACGGCATAGATCTCACGTTCAATGGTCTGTTTCCGTGCCTCACAGACACGAAGCTCTGCTTCAAGCTGTTCCTTCTGCTTCTTGCGCTCTAAGATTTCTGTCTCTGTCGCACGCAGATCTTCCTTGATATCCATGAACTTCCTTGCAAAGCTCATGTCAATCTCTACATCCTCATACGCCTCATTCTTGCGTTCGAGTTCATAGACAATCTTCTTGAATTCTTCCTCCGAAGGCGCCTGATTTTCTCCATCGAGTGCCCCCTTCCTGTGCAAACCGTCCACGATCGTCATTACAACAAACAATGCGGTACACACAACAAATAACTGTCTGACTCCGGAATCAAATGGCAATATGC
>USFH01000029.1 GCA_900553925.1 uncultured Clostridium sp. | reverse complement strand
ATGTTTTAATCTTAAAACACTTTGTTCACTCCCATTCTTAGCATCACTTAATCGCAATATATACTCAACATGGATCGTTTTCTCTTCATCGTCAATATATATATTATGAGATTTTGTCTCATGCTTGAGATACGTAAGAATACGATTAAGGTTTTCTTCAACAAACTTCATATATACACTTTTGTTACCACAATAACAAACAAACATTAGTGTTGATATACATTCCAATGATAATTTTTCTGGTATATTCCAAACATTATCCAAAGAAATATTAACAGACAAATTAAATTCCGAATCTATGTTATATACCCATTCCGAAATAAAAACATAAGACTCAATATCCTTTATAACATCAAAACTAAGTGGACATAATTTTTTATACAAACATTCGCAAAAAGTATAGACACTTGTTTTTTGAGAATTATATATTAAAAATTTATTTCGTAATTCACAAAGATACTCTACATTTTTGTTATCTGGAAATATTTCTTGCATTCTATCTAGTGTATTTATTGATACATCAAAATCTTTAAATGTTGTAAAAGGGCATATTTCTGTTGACATGATAAATAGACCTCCATGAGCATTCGCATCATCAAATAAAGACTGATTTAAACGATAATACTGCATTATGCTCCCTGCAAAAAATCCCTGTATAGCAGAAATATAGTTTGATAAATCGTTTTCATCCCACAAGATCTCCACAACTTCACTAAAAAAATTATTGCTGTTAATATTAAGCTCTGGCAGGTGAGAAAACAATATTGAAATATCTACTTGATTTGCCATTTTAATAACCGAAAGTGCTGTATTTTCAATAGAAAAATATTCATGCAATCGATCAACAATGTGCTTGGATCTGATAGGATGAAGTCCCTCAATATAGCCACTTTCAGAATCCACATGTACAAGGAACTCAGATTCCATACTTTTTAAGAGTTCTCCAAAATCTGAACTCACATCTTCGGACTGACTCTCATAAAGTTTTATAATTGAAAGTCGAACTCCACAGAGATCCGCCAAACATACTTTCCGTAGGATTTCGCATTTTGCTTTTCCAGAAGACGATTGTCCTATTTCGGATATTTGTGAAGATACTCTTTCGGATAACATCTCTCCATGAGTAAGTAAATAAACATACTCTATAAGTAATTTCCTTTCTGCAATCTTGTTCCATGCACTTTTCCAGCTAGTTACGCCTGAGGCAAGTTGCTTAGCTTCTCTAAATCGATTGAATATCTCTATTGCTTCCCCTTCTTCCAAATCGGGCTTAATTATATTCAAAGAATGAATATTACTCAAATCGCCACTATAATTATACCAATCGATTTCGCGAGATGTTACAAGCACCTTATAATGACAATGCAATTCAGATTGCAAACATTGAACAAGATTATTCCACTTGCTAAGATGATTATCTAAATTATCAAGTAATATAAGAATCTTTTCGCCAAGTTGAATTCGCGCCTTGAAATATTGAACAGTATTACCTATATCTTTAATCTCATTACACCATAATAATTGATATGGTATATATTCATTTTGTAAAATATATGCTGTCTGCAATGCCAGAGTTGTTTTTCCCTGCCCGCTAGATGCTTTAATGACTGTAACTGTATTTTCATAAATAGAATTAATAACAGCTTTCTCTAGACTTGGTCGTTTGACAGGGAGTCCACTTGCTATATCCGCTGGCGTTGCTTTTCTACCCTCATAAAAATTATGCTCATCATCAAGACTCGACTTAGAGTAGTCTATTTTTCGAATCCAACTATGAGCAGGATTTTGAGATCCCTTACTAATATCAAATTTAACAGATTGAATTTGAAAATCTAATTCTGCCTTTGTCACACAAGCTCTTTGCTCCATTTTCTGTAAACAAAGAACTTTTATACTGTTGGCGAATAAAGGAATATTGTCTGTTGTAATATCATACTTTCTAATTAGCATATTTTCAATCTCTGTTGCAAGTGTAGACTTTTCAACCTTCTCAAATGATAAATTTGAAATAAATTTATCAAAATCATATGCGGACCAATTCCAAGCTGGATTGTTCTTCTGAATGTTTGAAATTACACCAATCCAATAAATGCGCGAATCCGGAGTCAAATTAGAGTCAAACAGCCGGCTTAAATTACCTTTTGCAACCGGAAAATCATACACCAACTTAAATTTTCTATTTTGATCTATTAAATACGCCTCAAGAAAATTTTTAAGTACACTTGATAAAAAACTAGCATCCTGCCTATTGACAGAATATTTTAGTTGTATATGAACGACCTCATCACTATCTTTTTTTTGCTTTATGCAATCAATATCTTCAATTCCCTCTAGTTGAAAAGAGATATCCTCATTTGATAGTGAAAGAATCAAATAACATGAATATAAAAATTGATACGAATATCCTCTTAGTGCTACTTGTCCACCATTTCTAGAATTGCTTAATTCCTGTATACTCTTTTTAGGTGCTAATTTCTTTGTACTTTTTTTCTTTTTTCCTTTTCCCATGTTTTCCGCCTTTCCCTATGAAAATTTCTACTAGATAATCTACAAAAATCAAAGTTTCTCCTATACCTTTTTAGATACAAAATCTTTTTCCGTAAAAGCATCTTTAATGTAAACGGGAAATTTTAAATAAATAACGTTTCTGGGGAAATCATTTCAGATAATACACTTCTGATCTTTACTAAAAAGAAATTAAAAAAAGATAACCATATAGAATTCCCCATACCCCTATAAGCCATGCTCCTACCCACGTCTTATAACCATTATTCTACACAAATCAACATAGTTTTCAAGTTCTCTATTATATTTCTAAAAACTTGAATATTCTAAGTATTCGTGTTATATTATGAATTAAGAAGAGTACCCACTCCAAAGTAGATGCTCCCGAAGATTGGTTTTGTCCTTACGGACATCGCCTCACCTGTGGATCAGACAGGTGAGGCATTTTTATTTCTTCTTGTTTCTCTTATCGAAAAAGGCAAGAAACGCTACAATCAAACCTCCAAAGGCAATGAGCAAGCTCAAAATACCTATAATTATCGAAATAATCTCAAAAGCCGTCATTATAACGCACCGTCTCCGCTCCCGCTCCGGTCCTTGCTGAGCAGGTGTCCACTGGACACCTAGCGACCTTCCTATGTAATCCAGTTTTCTGGTATAAGTTCGGGAGGCTGCCTCTTCACTCCGTTACGGTTGGCGCAGAACTGATGTCCCCCGGACATCATGCGCCCTGTCATGGGCACTCCAATGCATGTTTCCATGCATATTTAGAATACCATATATCCCATGTTTATTCAATCGCAAATCGAATATTTGTTCGATTTATTTTATCTTTTAAACACACAAAAACCGCCGAAAGCACTACGCTCCCGACGGTCTCCCATCCCTAATCTCTCCTAAATATATCTCTCGTATATACCTTGTCCGCCACATCATCCAGACAAGCATCATACCGGTTCGCAATGATCGCCTGCGACAGATCATTGAACTGCGCCAGATCATTCACAACTCTGCTGCCAAAGAATGTGCTACCATCTTCCAAAGCCGGCTCATACACGATCACGGTTGCCCTTTTCGCCTTGATCCGCTTCATAACGCCCTGGATGGAACTCTGCCGGAAATTATCCGAATTACTTTTCATCGTCAAGCGGTACACACCAACGACAACTTCCTTTTCCTTCGAAGCATCGTAGTCTTCATTCGGTCCATACGCTCCAGCAATCTCCAGCACTCGATCCGCAATATAATCCTTCCTCGTCCGGTTTGATTCCACAATCGCTTCAATCAGGTTCTCCGGCACATCCTGATAGTTCGCCAACAACTGCTTTGTGTCCTTCGGCAGGCAATATCCTCCATAACCAAAACTTGGGTTATTGTAATATGTGCCGATTCGCGGATCCAAACACACACCATTGATGATCTGCTGCGTATCAAAGCCCTTCATCTCCGCATATGTGTCGAGCTCGTTGAAATACGATACACGCAGTGCCAGATATGTATTTGCAAAAAGCTTGACCGCCTCTGCTTCCGTATACCCCATGATCAGCGTGTCAATATTCTCCTTGATTGCGCCTTCCTGCAACAGCCCCGCATATGTATGTGCCGCCGCAACCAGTCTCTCATCATCCATATCCGTTCCAACAATGATACGGCTTGGGTATAAATTATCATACAACGCCTTTGATTCCCGCAGAAATTCCGGACTGAAAATAATGTTTTCACAACAATATTTCTTCCGGATGGATTTCGTATATCCCACCGGAATTGTGGACTTAATTACCATAATTGCAGATGGATTATACTTCATTACCAATTCAATGACCGATTCTACTGCAGATGTATCGAAAAAATTCTTCTGACTGTCATAATTCGTCGGTGCCGCAATCACAACAAAATCTGCCCCCGCATAAGCCTCCTCTGCATCCAATGTAGCTGTCAGATTTAACGTTTTCTCTGCCAGATACTTCCCAATATATTCATCCTGAATCGGACTTATGTGATGATTGATCTTCTCACACATACGCTTGCTCGCACCCATGACATTTGTCGGATTGACTGCTTTATCTGTACTGATCAGCACAAAACGGTCGCAGTGATTTCGGATTGCCGCAAGTGCGGTTTTATAAGTGCCAAATATGTTGTTTTTGATCGCCTCGCAAGGACTTCCCTCCATGAGTGGCACATGCTTGTGTGCCGCCGCATGGTAGACGATCTGCGGTTTATACTCTTCAAACACACGCTCGATTCTGCAGCTGTCACGTACCGATCCAATCAGTACAGTCAGATTCAGTTTCGGGAAGTTATGTCGTAATTCCTGTTCAATCTCGTATGCATTGTTCTCATATACATCAAAGATGATAAGTCGTTCCGGCCGGCTTGCCGCGATCTGTCTGCAAAGCTCACTTCCGATCGAGCCGCCTCCACCGGTTACCAGCACACGTTTGCCCTCGATATAGCCGGTTATACTAGCAAGATCTGTCTTGATCGGTTCTCTTCCGAGCAGATCTTCCATAGAGATCGGCCGGAGCTTACTCAGCTTCACATCACCATCCACAATCTGGTAGATACCTGGCACGGTCTTCACAACACAATCCGTCTCGTTACATATATTAAGTATCTCCCGACGCTCATCCTTTGTTGCCGTTGGAATAGCAAAGATGATTTGATCGATCTTATGCAGCAAATATATCGTCTCTTGTTCCTGCTACCGGAACACCCTCGATAAAACGTCCATTCTTGTTCTTATTATCAATAAAACATTTCACACGCATGTTGTTGAGCTTGGATGACCGCTGGATTTCTCGCATCAGCGTCTGTCCTGCCGCACCGGCTCCAATAACCATGACATTGTCCACCTGCTTGCCATGTGCCCGGTTTCGTTCTGTGACAAAGATACGATACGAATACCGCAGTCCGATCACACATACATATTCCAGAACAAATCCTAATATATAGTAGGAAATCGGCATACGCTGCAGGAAGATCGTGATTCCACACAGGTTGATCAGTCCTGCGATCAATGTCGCGTTCGTCATTGGCAGTAATTCACGGATGCCAAGGAACCGCCATATTCGTTTGTACATACTTGTGAGCCAGAAGACTGTCAGCGTGATAACCGTTCGAACCGGTATATATATAATCCACGCTTCCAGATATTTGATATCGATTGCTGAGAACCGGCAGTCAAACCGCAGCCACAATGCAACCGCATACGCAAAATTAACTACAACTGTATCGTACACCATAAGCATCACTGCGACAATATGCCAGTGCTGAATTTTGAACTTTTTCTCTCCCATGTTTCCCATTTCTCCCTGTCACCGGACGCCACGCCCGGAAATTTTATCTTTTGTTACCATTCATCTCCAAAAATATAGTATAGCAATTTGTGAATTGCAATAGACCTTGCAAAATTGACACTTAATCTGTCATAATTGGTATTCGTCCTTGTAAATAGGGAGTTTTCTGGCATACTTTCTGCATTTTTCGTTTGTGCAATTTGTTGCCTGAATGCGAGAATTTTTGTTGTGCTTTGACTATTTTTATTATATAATGAGGGCAGTGTTTTATGAAAGGAAGGTATTTTACATGAAATTTGGTTACTTTGATGACGCAAATCGCGAATACGTCATTACAACGCCTAGAACTCCATATCCATGGATCAACTACTTAGGCACACAGGGATTCTTCTCCTTGATTTCCAACACAGCAGGAGGATATTCCTTCTACAAGGACGCTCGTCTCAGAAGAATCACCCGTTATCGTTATAACAATGTTCCAATCGATATGGGGGGCCGTTACTTCTATATTAATGAGAATGGCACTATCTGGAATCCGGGCTGGTCTCCGGTGAAGACAGAGCTTGATGCTTACGAGTGCCGTCATGGTATGGGTTACACGATCATCTCAGGTAAGAAGAATGACCTGAAGGCAGAAGTAACTTTCTTCGTACCACAGAATTACGATGGTGAGGTACAGCAGGTAGTTCTGACAAATGAAAGCAATGCAGAGAAGACATTCTCATTCTTCTCATTTGCTGAGTGGTGTCTATGGGATGCACAGGACGACTGCACAAACTTCCAGAGAAACTTCAGTACCGGCCGTGTTGAGGTGAAGGATTCTACCATCTATCACAAGACCGAGTACAGAGACAGACGTGATCATTATGCATTCTATTCTGTAAATGACACGATTGACGGCTATGATACAGACCGTGATGCATTCATCGGATTGTACAATGGTTTCCACAATCCTCAGGCAGTTGAAGCCGGTGTGGCTAATAACTCATTTGCAGATGGCTGGTCACCAATCGCTTCCCATTATAAGAAGATTACACTTGCTCCGGGCGAGTCTAAGACTCTGATCTTCATCCTTGGCTATGTAGAGATGCCTGTGGAAGAGAAGTTCGAGGCAGATGGTAAGACAATCAATAAAGTAAAGGCTCTTGCTATGATCGACAAGTACAACACACCAGAGAAGGTTGCTGCCGGTCTTACAGAGTTAAGACGCACATGGGATAATCTCCTTGGCATCTTAAATGTTGACACACCGGATGACAAGGTTAACCGTATGGTTAATATCTGGAACCAGTATCAGTGTATGGTTACTTTCAACCTTTCACGTTCTGCTTCTTATTTCGAATCAGGTATCGGTCGTGGTATGGGATTCCGTGATTCAAACCAGGATATCCTCGGTTTCGTTCACCAGATTCCAGACCGTGCAAGAGAGAGAATTATTGATATCGCTTCGACTCAGCTTGAGGATGGCGGCTGCTACCATCAGTATCAGCCACTGACCAAGAAGGGTAACTCCGATATCGGTGGTGACTTCTCCGATGACCCATTGTGGATGATCCTTTCTGTTTCCGCTTACATCAAGGAGACAGGCGACTGGGGTATCCTCGATGAGATGGTTCCTTATGATAACGACGAGTCTAAGGCTAAGCCAATGCTTGATCACCTGAAGGTTTCCTTCTACAAGATCGTAAATAACCTTGGACCTCACGGACTTCCACTTGCAATGCGTGCAGACTGGAATGACTGTATCAACCTGTCATGCTACTCTGACACACCGGGTGAGAGCTTCCAGACATATACAAACCCTAAGTTTGCTGCTGAGGGCGGCTACTCTAAGGTTGCTGAGTCTGTTATGGTTGCTACACTCTTCACCTATGCAGGTCCGAACTATGTATCTATCCTGAAACACCTCGGCAAGGATGACGAAGCTGCTGCTGCTCAGGCTGAGATCGATAAGATGAAGGCAAACGTTATGGAATCTGCCTGGGATGGTGACTGGTTCATCCGTGCTTATGATGCAAATGGCGAGAAGATGGGCTCTAAGGAATGTGAAGAAGGTAAGATCTTCATCGAGCCACAGGGCTTCGCAATCATGTCTGAGATCGGTAAGGATCAGGGCTGTGACATGAAGACGCTTGCTGCTATCGACGAGAGACTGAATACAAAGCATGGTCTGGTTCTGAACAACCCTGCTTATACAAAGTACTACATCCAGTATGGTGAGATCTCTACATATCCGGGCGGATACAAGGAGAACGCCGGTATCTTCACACATAACAATGCATGGATCATCTGTGCTGCTGCTTATGCAGGTCAGGGTGATCAGGCATTCAAGTATTACTCAGAGATCGCTCCTGCATTCACGGAAGAGACATCTGATATCCACAAGACAGAGCCATATGTATATGGACAGATGATCGGTGGTAAGGATGCCGGTTCTGATATCGGTCAGACAGGCAAGAACTTCGGTCAGGGTAAGAACTCATGGCTGACAGGTACTGCTGCCTGGAACATGGTAGCTATCTCCCAGTACATCCTCGGTGTACAGCCTGACTTCGATGGTTTGAAGGTAGATCCTTCTATCCCTTCTGCATGGGATGGCATGAAGGCAACCCGTCAGTTCCGTGGCGATACATATGAGATCGAGGTTAAGAATCCGGATCACGTATGCAAGGGTGTTAAGAGCATGACTGTAGATGGCAAGGCTGTCGATGGCAATGTAATCCCTGTTGCCGGTGATGGCAAGGCTCATAAGGTTGAGGTTGTCCTTGGCTAATTAGATAATTCGTGAAACGATTCACAGATATAATAGCAGCGGCTTGCACGATGTGCAGCCGCTGTTTTTGTTTTCTGTATGTATAGACGGTTTATTACACAAAGAGACACTGCCTCTCGGCAGTGTCTCTCGTAAATTAAATATCGGATATTAACATATCGGTTCCGGTGGATTACTCCTCGATACCGTTATTCTTAAGGTAATTAACAACATCCTCTACAGTTGCCATAGCAGCTACATCATCTGCAGGGATCTCGCAGCCATACTCCTCTTCCAAAGCCATAACGAGCTCGTAAAGATCCAATGAATCTGCACCAAGATCATCCTTGAAAGATGTAGAGAGTTCGATCTCGCTCTCGTCTACGCTAAGCTGGTCTGCAATAATTTCCTTTAACTTTTCTAACATGTGATTAGTCTCCTTTTACATTTCATTTTATAACATCACTTGCACATCGGCTAAGTGGCTTTTCATACAAAAACTATACAACAGCCCTATATGATATGTCAAGATTATAAGCATATTTTTCTAGAATGCAATCCGCTCGAATTCTTCGACCGGCATCGGCTTCGCGAAGAAGTATCCCTGTGCGATATCGCAGTGGCTTTCCCGCAGAAAATCAACATGTGCCTTCGTCTCGACACCTTCTGCGATTACCTGCAGATTCAGATCCTTCGCCATTCCGATTGTATGATTCACAACGATCTTGCCCTTCTCTGATGCAATCTCACTATCGAGGAATTCCTTGTCGATCTTAATCGTATCGACAGATATATTCCGGATCAGATTCAGAGATGAAAATCCCGATCCGAAGTCATCTACCTCCAGCTTAAATCCCATCCTCTGCAATCGCTCAAGCACACGGTTAAGCTCCTCCGGGTTATCGAGGAACAGCGACTCTGTAATCTCCAGATTCAGCCGGTCCGGAGTAAGATTATATTTGTCAAGCAGGTTCGTAAGTGCCTTCTCGAGATTATTATGCTGGATATGGTACCTTGATATATTTACCGAGATTGGCACGACCTGATGTCCTTCATCCAGCCAGCGGCGGATGTTCTTGCACGCCTCTTCCCACATATATTCATCCAGTTTCAGAATAAATCCATTCTTCTCAAACAATGGAATGAAATCGTTCGGCGGAATCAAGCCCTTCTCCGGATGTTTCCATCTGCACAGCACCTCTGCCCCACATAATGTATTGTCTGACAAACGATACTTCGGCTGCAGATACATCTGATATTGATGTTCTGTCAGAGCCCTCTCCATATCCTGCTCGATCTGTCCTGCACGCAGCATCTCCTCGCGGTAATGCTCATCATAAAATGCACAGAACTTCATGATATTTCCTTTCACGGTACGCTCTGCCATCATCGCCCGGTCGCACATCAGATTCACCGGAATGCTGCGGTCGTCCACAAGATAAATACCAAACTTTGTTACAATATCATACTGAAATGGATTCGCGCTGATCTTCTTGCGGATCTTCTCGATTTCCTTGATAATCTCGCCTTTTTTCTCGTAGCTGATATAAAATACGAACATATCGGAATGCAGTCTTGCGTAATTGTTATGATCACCATAGGTTTCCTTCAACACCCACGCGATATAACGGAGTACCTCGTCGCCTTCAGCGATTCCATGGATATCATTAATATTCTTGAATCGCTCGATATCCAGCAGTATGATCGCATAATTCTTATAGATATCCTGAATCGCAACCTGTGTCTGATCATAAAACCGGATCCGGTTCGGAATACCTGTCAATTTATCGATCTCATCCGGTGTGTGATTCTGCATCTGCACGGCCTGTTCCATCATGTTGTTCATGATCGCCTGCTCTTTATCACCGATAGCAACCAGTGTTGCAAGTACAGCATCTCTGCCATCAAACCATTGAATATTCGTATATTTCCATGTAGCAACTCCCTCTAACAGCTCTTCGTATCGTTCCCGCACAAGCGGAGAACGTGTCTTGATCTGCTGCATCGGACAGTCCATACAAGGAGTTTCCTTCGTACACATAACCTCATGGCATACCATTCCTATCCGGTTGCCCATCAGTTCTATAGATTTGTCATTCTGATACAGAATCTCGAATGTTGAGCGGTCGATCACCAGACTTGCTTCACCACCCGCATTCAAAATCGAATGTATCACCTGCTTTGTAGTCTCCGTATTAAATTCTTCGGTAATCTGACCGAAATTCATAAAATCCTCTTCTCTTTTTCCCTTAGGATCAGGTAATTATTTATACACATCAACGTATTTTCCTACTATAAAATCAGGTGAATGTTTATTCACATTGACTTATTTCCTACCATAAAATCAAGTGAATGTTCATTCACATCAACGTATAAGTTTACTATAGCAATGTTGGAATTTTATGTCAATCGAAAACCTTCAAATACTTAATTTTACTAGTAATTTTTTATATTTTTACCATATTTTTGCTATTATTTTTATATTCTTTCTATAAGTTATTTTACATATTCTTCTTATTATTTGTTCTATAATTCTATAATTCTTTTTATTATTTGTTCTATAAGTGTTGACAGATTTATATTTATTCTTTATACTAAATAATAAGAATTATTACTATTATTAAAGATGTAATGAACGATTTCCGAATAACAATTTTCGTACGGAGGTATGGAGGTATCTATGGCAACGAGCAAATACAGCCACCAGCGCGAGGCAATCATTAATTTTCTGACTGGCCGAACGGATCACCCAACTGCAGATATTGTCTATCAGTATTTAAGAAATGATATTCCGACTATTAGTCTTGGCACAGTATATAGAAACTTAAACCAGATGGCTGCCACCGGGAGAATTCTCCGACTGCATGTCGATGGGAAGACCGATCACTACGATGCCTGTACAGATCCACATGCACATCTGCTATGCAGGAAATGTGGTGCTGTCCGCGACATCGACATTAACTTCGAGAACAATCTGGTCGCACAGGCTTCGGAGGTTTCCGATTGTCAGGTGGAAGGTGTATCCGTTCTGTTCTCCGGGTTATGTGAGGACTGCGCTGCAGAAGACCCTGCTTATTGTTAATTGGAGAAAAAATCCACAACAACACAAAATTCCCCAACCAGTTGCCTGCAAAATAGGCTTCCGGTTGGGGAATTATTTATTATTCTGTACTTGTTACCCAATAATCTGCGCTACTGCATCAGGATGATTGGATTAATCGGCACACCATTCTTCATAAGCTCAAAAAACACATGTGTGCCTTCTTCTGTATAATAGCTGCTTGGAGCAGCAGCCTCACCAATATTCTGTGCTGTTGTAATCGTATCTCCTTTGGCTACAGTCACATTCATCAGCTGTCCATAGATTGCTTTATATCCATTTCCCATAATGACCGTTACCGTGGTTCCGTGTTCCTTATCCTCGGATACAGATTCTACGACACCTTCATACGCCGCAAGGACATTCTCGCCTTCCTCCGCTGCGATAAGAATTCCCGGATTGCAGCGATAAGACCGAAGTGTCTTGAAATACACGGTCGTGTCCATACTGAATGGCAGAATAACCTCGCCTTCAACCGGCCATACAAGTGCGCCTCCTTCATTATAGGCATTTGCGACGATCACTCCATCTTTGTCAACGATTACGCCGTCACTGCTTGTCTCTTCCGTATCGGAGATACCGTCAGCCGTCTGTGTTCCGTCTTTTCCATCCGTACTCTGCGCGTTTTTCGCACTCTCATTTCCTGTCATCTGTGCGTTTTCATCCTCTGCATCCTGATTTCCGGTCATCTGCGCACTTTTATCCTCTGTATCCTGATTTCCTGTCATCTGTGCGCTTTTATCCTCTGCATCCTGATTCCCTGTCATCTGTGCGCTTTTATCCTCTGCATCTGTGTTTCCGGCTACCGCCTCATCCGAATTTGCCTCTGTCGCTTCCGGCATCTCCACCTTCGTATCTGCAACCTGCCCGGTCGCCTCCGTAATCTCTGGGGAATTTAGATCCACCGTCTGTTTATCTAACCCAAACTCGCTTTTGTAAGTATTGTAATTATAAATTACCATCAGACCAACGAACGCCAGAACCCCTGCACCTATCGCAATATACAGTCCCTTCGTCCGTAAGAATTCCTTGAATCGGTCCATACTTGTTATGCCTCCTTTTGGTTTGCTAATGCTAGTATGGACACAATATTTTCCTTTTATTCAATTATTTTCATCCCAGGCGAAATAATATCTCTGACATACTATATCACGTTTGCCCTGTATCGCCATTTCCTTCCTGTGTCTCTATAATTTTCCCACAGGTAGCAGTTACCGCACGCTCATAGCGCGCTTTAACGGATCTGTAGTTATCCCTGCCCCATTTTGCGATATAATCCTCTTCTGTAAAATACCGGAATTCCAGATCGGATGCCTGTATGACCGTTGCATCTCCCATCGCATAGTAGACCTTCGTCCGGAGAGCTACCGCCTGCGCCTGCAGATAGGAATCGTCGGCACTCGCATCCACGATTCCCGGCATAATATGAGCCACATAGACCTCCACATCAACTAATTCATTTCCTGTTTTCGTCTGTACGAGCACATCCCGCCCCGTCGACAGCTGCTCGATCTCCGGATTCGGATCCGCCTGCCTGCCGTTCATACAAAATGTTACGAGGCACGGAACAATGATGGCACAGATTGTGATCAGCATTATATAAGGAAAAAGTTTCATCGGATTTCCTCTTCTTCATTCTTTCTATTATATGAAGCTTCGCAGCCTGAAATGCAGCAGAAAAATTTAAAACAGCCTTTACTTTATTGCGTTAAAGCGTTATACTGCATATAGTTTATGACAAATGATTATTTACAACACTTTTTGTGACAGATCGAATAAAGGGAGGCACATTATGACAATCGGAATTGTTGGACTTGGATTAATCGGAGGTTCATTTGCAAAAGCATACAGCGATAATGACGAGCACAAGGTTCTCGCCTACAACCGCAGCAAGGAGGTAATCCAGGCTGCATATAATGATAAAGCCATCGATGGTGAATTAAACGAAGGTAATATCAAAGACTGCGATCTGATTCTGCTCTGTCTGTATCCGCAGCTTTGCATCGATTATCTGACGCAGATGGCGTCTCATATCCGGAAGGACGCCATGGTTATTGACTGCTGCGGAACGAAGGAGCTGATCTGTGAGAAATGTTTTCCGATTGCCAGACAGTATGGCTTTACCTTCGTAGGCGGTCACCCAATGGCAGGACGGCATTTTTCTGGTTATGCTTACAGCACGAAGACCATGTACAACGGTGCTTCCATGGTACTTGTACCGGAAGACCTGAACGATACGAAGACGATTGACCGTGCGAAGAAGCTGCTCTCGCCGATTCATTTCGGCAAATTCACGATCTGCGATGCAGACCGGCACGACGCCATGATCGCGTTCACATCGCAGATGGCGCATGTTGTATCCAACGCGTACGTGAAAAGTCCGACTGCCAGAAATCATGATGGTTTCTCTGCCGGAAGTTACAAGGATCTGACCCGTGTCGCATGGTTGAATGAGACGATGTGGACGGAGCTGTTCCTGGAAAATAAAAAGCATCTGCTCAAAGAATTAGACTATTTCATCACCGCTTTGCAGGAATATAAAACTGCCATGGAAAACGATGATGCGGAAACATTAAAAAAACTCCTTGCAGATGGTAAACACTGCAAGGAGGAAATCGACGGTATCACCGACAAATAATTATTCTGATCTGTTCGATACAAAACAGCTTACAATACCGCATACAAGCCCGGCTGCAAGCAGATAGAATCCCGCCCCGAAGCTGCTCAGTACGGTTCCTGCGCCAATCGGATCCTCAGAGACCTTGATACTCACGAACCGTGCGATCAGTTCCCTGGCAAACTCCAGTACATTTCCAAAATCCGCAATTGCTAAGATTATCAGACATACAACGATTACGCAGGGTATCGCCTTAAGAGGCGGTATCCGGACGAAGGAGAGCACCAGCATAAGTGCTGCCGCAATCAGAATCCCAATCGGGATTCCGCGCCACACATCGGAGATCAATCCAACATTCTCACAGATCTTCATGAAGCTGTAACGGATCTGTACACTCTCATGGAACTTCGAGAAATCCATCGCCGGAACAAACATACTTATCCCAAGCAGGATTGCCGAGAAAAGTCCGAGAATCATGCTTGCTGTAATACGGCTCGGTGTCTGCCCTCTGCAATCCCCGCTGGCATAGCCGTTGTAATTCACAGGAATGTTATTCCCACCTGCATAGCCGCTATAATCTACAGGGGTGTTATAGTTGTTATTATAATTGTTGTAATTGTTATAATTGCTGTTATTCTGACTATCCATCTGCTATTCTTCTCTCTGTCTATGTGCAAGAAAATCACCGATCGTTCCTAACGTATATATCACAAGTCCACAGATATAAAGAAGCGGTCCAACACCTCTTCCGGCTCCGTAATTCGAAGAGGAGCCAAGATCCTTCGACAACCGGACATTGTTTTCAAGCACTCGCAGGGACTGAACATAATCCCGATTCTTCATGATAACCACAAATATCAGAATCATAACTACAACCGGTGCAAACCGCATGATCGGATTCCCGGCAAATCTCCGGAGCGGCGCAATATAATCTGCACCGGACAGAAGCAGCATCCAGACACCAACCAGAATCGCAACAATTCCAAGTATCATCAAAATCGTGGCGCCCATCGCAAGTATGCTTCCATCTTCTTCTACCATGGAACTCTTCATACCCATCTCGAACAGACTCGCCTTCCGCTTCACGTCGAACACCTTCTCATAGATCCAGTTCATGAATGGAGCCAGATACAGTATGATCGCACCGATAAATGCAAGCATGGTATTAAGATCTGTCCCTATGGACTTTACATACCCGACGATATCGATCTTCTTGTTCGGATCTGCCGGTTTCTTATGGATTTGCTTCGGTTCCGGCTTCGACGGTTCTTTCCGTGCGGCAAGAGCCGCTGCCTTCGCCCGTTCCTTTGCTTTCGTCTTTTCTTCTTTCTCCGCGCGCTTGATATCCTCCTTCGACACCTTCAGCACAACCGGTTCTTCGAGCGGTGCACCGCAGGACTCACAGTAGAGCGCCCCCTCCGGAATCTCTGTTCCACAATTCTTACAAACCATACATTATCACCCTGCCTTCTCTTATTTCGCGATACCCATATACAACATTTCCCTATATAACAGCCTACATATATAGGATATCTATGGACGAATACAACGATGGCTGCCGAACCATACCGGCCCGACAGCCATTCGTAAAAATCTATGTATTACTTATTTCCGATCTTAATTCCAAGCTTATCTAATACTCTTGGAGCCGCTGCTGCGATGACACCAAGATAAGCAAAGATACATCCGGCGGAGATCCCAACCTTGATACCCCAGTCTTTGAGCTCTACAAAATTCACTGTTGTACCGCTGTCATGTGCATATCCGTAACGGACTGTTGCAATCACGATAAATATGAATGCAACGCCAAGCAGAATAATCTCGAAGAACGGAATTGCCTGCAGCTTTGCCTTCACATTTGCAACCTGCGCAACCGGAATATAATCTGCAATCTCCCATGCAATCAACACAAGTGAAATTAACAATAACAAGATTCCTATTACGCGGTTAAATCCACCTGCCTTGAACAAATTCCAGCTCTCTGTTGTTCCATAAGCCTTTGCATGTGCCCATGGAATCAAGGTTGCAAGGAACATCAAAAATGCTCCAACAATCTTCGCAATATTCATCACATCGGACTTCAGATATCCAAGATATCCGTTTACCCCTGCGCCAAACATATTTGCGCCGTTGCTTCTAGGCTGATAATAACCGCCCTGTGGCTGCTGATATCCCATCTGCGGCTGACCCTGTGGCTGCTGGTATCCCATCTGCGGCTGTACCGGCTGGCCCATCGGCTGCTGATATCCCATCTGCGGCTGACCCTGTGGCTGCTGGTATCCCATCTGCG
>USFH01000028.1 GCA_900553925.1 uncultured Clostridium sp. | reverse complement strand
CCCGCCTATTTTATAAAGTCACAATCCGGGGCACCGATTCATTATCTGAAGGGGCTGCAACTGGATTTGCAGGAAAGAGAGGACTAAACGATGTATCAATATTACCGTGTAGCAGCCGCAGTTCCGGACATGCGTGTTGCGGATACTGCTTATAATGTCGACCAGATGCTTCAAAAAGTGGAAGAAGCAAAACAAAAAGGCGTCAATCTGATTACATTCCCGGAGCTGTCTGTTACCGGATATACCTGCGGGGATTTATTCCTGCAACAGACACTGCTTACAGAAAGCAAAAAAGAAGCTGCCCGTTTTGTACAGACAACCGCAGATTATGATATGGTTGTTGTATTCGGTATGC
This sequence comes from uncultured Clostridium sp., assembly GCA_900553925.1. Taxonomy (GTDB): domain Bacteria; phylum Bacillota; class Clostridia; order Lachnospirales; family Lachnospiraceae; genus Coprococcus_C. The sequence goes on along the minus strand of USFH01000028.1, from coordinate 16,658 downwards.
CGCTTTCGATTGCAAATGCGCTCTACAATGTCGCTGTGACCGCATACCGCGGACATATTTACGGCATCACCGTCAAGACGTTTCTCCCGAATTACAACGAATTCTATGAGAAACGCTGGTTTTCTTCTGCACGGGAATTATCAACAGATCATATCTATGCCTCTGAATTACTTGGCTCTGTGGAGTGTGATTATGATATTCCCCTCGGCAATAACCTGATCTATCATCTGCCGGATGCGTTTTGCTTTGGTGCAGAAATCTGTGAGGACTTATGGGCACCAATCCCTCCATCTGCATTTATGGCGATGAGCGGGGCAGAGCTGATTTTAAACCTTTCCGCAAGCAACGATACGATTGGAAAGCGTGAATACCGCGAGAAGCTTGTAAAAGAGAAATCAACCTCTCTGATGTGCACCTATCTCTATGCGAGCGCCGGAGCAAACGAGAGTACAACCGACCTGATCTTCTCCGGTCACTGCATGATCTGCGAGGGCGGAAAGATGCTTGCCGAAAACAGCGGGATTGCTGAAAATAACTATCTGCTTGTCGCAGATATTGACATCGAACGGATTCAGGCAGACCGCCTGAAAGGAAAGACCTATCAGGACTGTGCGGGCACCTATGGCAGCGCGGTTTCGATGCGTCAGATCCTGATTCCGGTATCCGAAGCTTTCGAAAGCGACGGAAGTCTTCGAAGCGTCAATCCACACCCATTTACACCGGGCGATACAAAGAGACGTCAGAAGCGTTGTATGGATATCTTTCATATGCAGATCGGCGGACTTGCCAAGCGGCTTTCCATCTGTGGCGGAAAGATGGTGATCGGTGTGTCCGGTGGTATGGATTCCACCTTGTCACTGCTTGTGGCTGCACAGACCTTGAAGAAGATGGGGCTGCCTGCTACGAATCTGACCGGAATCACGATGCCAGCCTTCGGCACGACGAACCGCACATACCAAAATTCCCTAACCCTGATGCAGACACTCGGCATCACCGTGAAGGAAATCCCAATCAAGGATGCATGTATAACACATTATGCGGACATCGGACATGATATGGAGATCAAAGACATTACTTATGAGAATGTGCAGGCACGCGAGCGGACACAGGTGCTGATGGACTATGCGAATAAAATCGGTGCCATCGTCGTAGGAACCGGAGATCTGTCAGAGCTTGCCCTTGGCTGGTGTACCTATAACGCCGATCAGATGAGCATGTACGGCGTCAATGCCAGCATCCCGAAGACACTTGTCAAATGGATGATTGCCAGCGTGATCGAATGTAATATCTTTCCAGAGAGTACCGAAGTCCTGAAAGATATCATCGATACCCCGATCAGCCCGGAGCTTCTTCCTCCGGATGAACACGGCAACATCGTGCAAAAGACCGAAGATTCGGTTGGTCCTTACGAGCTGCATGATTTCTTCCTGTACTATGTCATGCGTTTTGGATACAGCCCGGAGAAGATCTTCCATCTGACAAAACGTGCATTTGCAGGAATCTATGATGCTGCAACCATCTTAAAATGGATGAAAATGTTCTATCGCCGTTTCTTCGCCCAGCAGTTCAAGCGGAGCTGTATGCCGGATGGCGTGAAGGTCGGTAGTGTATGCTTATCCCCACGTGGCGACTGGCGTATGCCAAGCGACGCATCCGTGCAGATCTGGATGCGGCAGTTAGAGAAACTCGCAGATTAAGAATTTATTTTCGTACTACATGCAACCTTTTGCCGGGTTGTGAAGTGTTATATATAGTAAAGGTAGTAAAGGATTGGGAAAAATTGTAATATGGATTTGGAGACAATAGCGCTTATTGCCATGGGAGGATGCTTATTTCTGTGGCTTGTTGTGAATTTCATCATCACGCTTCATAATGTCCGCAAAGCAAAAGCTGCGGGGCTTACCATACAGGTACAATGCGAAAAATGCGGAACGATATATGAAGTAACCGGAAAAGAGGCAACACGCCCAGCTATGATAAAATATAAGAAGAGCAGCCGTACCCATATATCAAACGGTGCTTTTGTAAATACGCAAAATTACAACCATTATGCAAAGAAATTTCATTGTCCTTGCTGTGATAAGAAGACTTACGGCAAGGTTCTTGATATTCAGGAACTACAATATGATGGACAGGATAGTACAATAAAAGAACTCGGAAAAGGCTTTTTGCGTATGATCATTGGCTGCACGATTATCCTGATTCTTGCTCAAATCCCATTCCAGATCGGGAAGAAACAGCGGGAACGTGAAGTGCAGCAGATGAAGGAGCAGCAATATGAAGAGCTTAAGAACAAAGCAAACAATCGAAAATAAAAATGTCCGGCATTTAAAATTTGTACAATATATTCTGACTTTGTGTTTCCTGCTTTTTATAGTTGTGGGCATAACCGGCTGCACAAAAGAGTATACCGCGGACGATATCAAATCATATGCCAAAGAAACGTTATCCATAAGAAGAGTTACTGTGGGTATAATCCCCCATGAATATAAAGATGAGGATGGATACACGGATATTTTATGGACTGTGAAAGATAAGAAAAACAACATTACATTTCATGTATTGGATAACACCTTCTATGGTGTGGAAAGCGTAACCAATATGCTGTTGGATGATTACGATGACTGCGTATTTGCTGCTTATGCAGATAAGCTTCCGACTGATATATTATCCTATGAAATCACAGAAAATGACCAAACGCATCTGACAAATGTCGAAATCGTTGCTGATTATACAAACGAGACAGAACTTAACGCATGCCTTTGCGCTTTGCAGGATGTATATACATTCTATGAAGAAAAAGGGTTTGATGATCTAGTTATTGGATATACATTACATTATCAACCACCAGAAAACAACATGGATGCGGAACCGGATACCGAAGGAAAAGAATACACCGGTATTCTTTCCGATATTCCAACTTTATCTGAATTCAAATAATGAATCCCTGAAAAGCGCAGTTTATACTGCGCTTTTTGTGTACAATAAGCCTGTTCTCCTCCCCACTCGGAAAAACCGAACATTTATTCGAAAAATGTGTTGACAAAAGAACAGATGTTCTGTATAATTCAATTATCGAACAGATGTTCCTTAGATAGAACAGCAACAGGGAGGAAACCGCTATGAAACGTAAATTAATTTTTGGACTTAGTCTTGTACTTATCATTTGTATATTATTTGGTGTCAACAACAAAAAGCAGAACCCGGAAGCAGCAACAACCAACGAGAAATATTATACATGCATTACAATTGAAGAAGATGATACACTCTGGACGATTGCTGAAGAGTATTGCACAGAAGAATACGACAGTTATCAGGAATATATTGACGAAGTCAAGTTTATCAACAACCTGACAGACGATACGCTTTATTATGGTGGCAAGCTGGTAATTCCTTACTATGCAGCCCCATTATAAATAAATTCCATACCATACCTTACATGAAGCCGGAACTTAACACCTTCCGGCTTTTTTCATGAAATTTCGTTCCATATCGGTTGAAAGTTAAACCGATTTCTTATATAATAATTTAATTGTGGGATTGGAATACACCTCCCCACAAATTATATAAGAAAGAGGAAATACAAATGAACAGCGTGTCAATTCCAACTATGGAGCCGGATAGACAATACTATTTCATGAACCAGTGCAAAACACTTGTACTTGAGAAAAAGGCAGCATTGAATCGACCACTTACCTACAACATCCAGACCTTTGGATGCCAGATGAATTCCCACGACTCAGAGAAGCTGAAGGGCATCATGGACGAGATCGGATATGAAGAAGTGGACGACGAGGCAGCTGACTTTGTAATCTTTAATACATGTACGATTCGCGAGAATGCGAATCAGAAATTATACGGACATCTCGGCCACGTCAAGACATTAAAGAACAAAAACAAAGACATGATCGTGTGTCTGTGTGGCTGCATGATGCAGGAGCCACATGTCATTGAGACATTGAAACAGAAGTATAAATTCGTAAATATTATCTTTGGAACACATAACATCTACAAATTAGCAGAGCTTATTTACAGCTATTTAGAGACAGGCAAGCAGACAATCGAAGTCTTAGATGAGACAAAACAGACCGTCGAACAGCTTCCTAGAAAGCGGAAATATACATTTAAGTCCGGCGTCAATATCATGTACGGATGCAACAATTTCTGTACATACTGTATCGTGCCATATGTACGCGGACGCGAGCAGAGCCGCAAGAAAGAAGAGATTCTGGCAGAAGTAGAAGCACTTGCCAAGCAGGGAATTACCGAAGTTATGCTGCTCGGTCAGAATGTAAATTCCTATGGCAATATCTATGAATACAAGGATGGGAAGATTGTCGAAGTGGACGAGAAAGACCGCGTGACATTCCCACAGTTACTTACGGAAGTGTGTAAGATTGACGGCATCGAGCGTGTGCGCTTCATGACCAGTCATCCGAAGGATCTGTCCGATGAGCTGATTGAGGTAATGGCGAAAGAGCCGAAGATCTGCAAGCATCTGCATCTGCCTGTACAATCAGGATCTACGAACATATTAACACGCATGAACCGACGCTATACGAAGGAACAGTATCTTGCATTAGTTGACCGGATCCGTGCCAAGATGCCGAACATCTCCCTGACAACCGATATCATCGTCGGTTTCCCGGGTGAGACAGAAGAAGATTTCGAGGATACACTGGATATTATCCGGAAAGTAAAATATGATCAGGCGTTTACATTTATCTACTCCAAACGTACCGGAACTCCGGCTGCGACAATGGATAATCAGGTGCCGGAGAATGTCATCAAAGAACGGTTTAACCGTCTTTTGACATTAGTAAATCAAGTATCAAACGGTCAGATCCGCCGATTTGACGGGCAGGTAAAGCCGGTACTTGTGGAAGAACTGAATACCCACGATGCATCGCTTGTGACCGGACGGACAGAAGAGAATGTAACGGTACATTTCCCGGGAACTGCCGATATGATCGGAACGACCGTCGATGTAAAGCTGACAGACTGTAAGGGATTTTACTTTATGGGTGAAAGGATTGGGTGATTGGCGTGGCAAAGCTATCTCCTATGATGGAGCAATATGTTGCAACAAAAGAAAAATATAAAGACTGTATCTTATTTTACCGTCTCGGTGATTTCTATGAGATGTTCTTTGATGATGCAATCTTAGCTTCCAAGGAATTGGAGCTGACTCTTACCGGAAAAGACTGTGGGATGGAAGAGCGTGCACCGATGTGTGGCATTCCATTCCATGCTGCAGATACCTATATTAACCAGCTTGTGAAAAAAGGCTATAAGGTTGCAATCGGTGAACAGGTAGAAGATCCGAAGCTGGCCAAAGGTCTTGTCAAAAGAGAGGTTATCCGGATTGTAACACCCGGTACGAATCTCTCCGCTGAAAGCCTGGAAGAGACAAAGAATAATTATCTGATGTGCATTTCCCATATCGGCAAATATTTCGGCATCTCCGTCACAGACCTGTCTACAGGTGTGTTCAAAACCTGCCAGATCCAGACGGTAGAGAAGGTTGTCGATGAGATCAATAAATTTCAGCCATCCGAGGTATTGTATCACTCCGGTATTGAGCAGATCGAAGATATCCATACTGTCTGCGAGCGGCTGCAGGTGGCTCATACGGAAGCACCGGATTATTATTTTGATATAGATACAGACGAAGATACATTGAAACGGCATTTTCATATCAATAGTCTGGAGGGACTTGGTCTGAAGGATAGCTTGGCGTGTATCGCTTCTTGTGGCGGTCTGATTCAATACCTTCACGAGACACAGATGAACTCCCTGTCCCATATCAACCATATCGAGACCTATTCGGTTGATTCCTATATGATTCTTGATTCTTCTACCAGACGCAATCTGGAACTGACAGAGACCTTGCGCGACAAGCAGAAGCGCGGTTCTCTGCTCTGGGTTTTAGACAAGACGAAGACTGCGATGGGAGCCAGAAAACTCCGGGAATATGTAGAGCAGCCGCTTCTGGATAAGGCAGGAATTGAAAGCCGTCTTGATGCAGTTGAAGCATTGAATAAAGAGCTTGTAAACCGCGAGGAGCTTCGTGAATATTTAAATACTATCTACGATCTGGAACGACTGATTACAAGAATCGCGCTGAAAACAGCAAATCCAAGAGACCTGCTTGCATTCAAGACATCCATTCATTATCTGCCGGATATCTACAATATGCTTCCGCAGTTTTGTGCCACACGTTTTCAGGAAATCTATGAAGATTACGATAGTCTGGAAGATCTGTATGATCTGCTCGAACAGGCAATCGTGGAAGAACCACCCGTTTCGATCAAGGAAGGCGGCATCTTCAAGAAGGGATACCGGGATGAGATTGATGAATTGCGCCTGGCGAAGACCGAATGTAAGACCTGGCTTGCAGATTTAGAGACAAAAGAGCGGGAGAAGACCGGCATCAAAGGATTGAAGATCAAATACAACAAGGTATTTGACTATTATTTTGAGGTGACAAACTCATTCAAATCCTTAGTTCCGGATTATTTCATCCGCAAGCAGACATTGGTCAATGCAGAACGATATACAACCGATGAATTAAATACGCTTTCCGGCAAGATTCTGGGTGCAGAAGATAAGCTTTATGCGCTCGAATACGACTGTTATGTGGAACTGCGCGAAACCCTTGCAAAAGCACTTACCCGTGTACAGAAGATGGCAGGTTATATTGCTGAATTAGATGCCTTATGTTCACTTGCCTATGTCGCGGACAAGAATCATTACGTCCGTCCGACACTTAACACAGACGGAATCATCGACATCAAGGGTGGCAGACATCCGGTTGTCGAGAAGATGCTAGCGAACGATAGTTTCGTAGAGAACGATACATATTTGAATAATGCAGAAAGCCGTATCTCGATTATCACAGGACCAAATATGGCAGGTAAATCTACCTATATGCGTCAGACAGCATTGATCACATTGATGGCACAGATTGGTTCCTTTGTACCTGCGCAGTCTGCCAACATCGGACTTTGCGACCGGATCTTTACCCGTGTCGGTGCATCGGATGACCTTGCGAGCGGACAATCGACCTTCATGATCGAGATGAATGAAGTTGCAAATATCCTGCGCAACGCCACCAAAGACAGCCTGCTTATCTTAGATGAGATAGGGCGCGGCACCTCCACCTTCGACGGGTTATCGATTGCATGGGCAGTTGTTGAATATATTGCAGATCCTAATATCATTGGTGCCAAGACATTATTTGCGACCCATTACCATGAGCTGACAGAGCTTGAAGGCAAGCTTTCTTCGGTCAATAATTTCTGTATTGCAGTACAGGAAAACGGCGAAGATATCGTATTTCTGCGTAAGATCATCAAAGGTGGGGCAGACAGAAGCTATGGTATCCAGGTTGCAAGATTAGCCGGTGTTCCGGAGCCTGTTTTGAAGCGGGCACGCGAGATCTGTAATGAGCTGATTGATTCGGATATCACAACAAAGGTCAAGGATATTGATATTAAAACAGATCTTGGAGCAACCTCAAAAGGCAAGGAGAAAAAGCCGGATGACTATGAACAGTTATCGCTTTTTTCATCCCCGGTTGAAATGACGATTGCGAATGAGCTGAAAACAATGGATCTGAACAACATGACTCCGATGAAAGCAATGCTGTACCTTCAGGAATTGCAGGATCGGTTAAAAAACGAATAGACAAACGAATTGTATTTCTATCCGGGAATACCCAGGATTCGATGAGGATAAAATCATGATAAAAGTATTAGACAAGGCAACCATCGATAAAATCGCAGCCGGCGAAGTCATCTAACGTCCATCCTCCGTAGTAAAAGAGCTTCTGGAGAATGCGATTGATGCCGGATCAACCGCTATCACTGTAGAGATCAAAGATGGCGGAACTTCGTTCATCCGGGTTACGGACAACGGCTGTGGTATAGATAAATCCGAGGTCCGTATGGCTTATATGCGTCATGCAACAAGCAAAATCGAACACGCCGAAGACTTAAACTCCATTCTATCGCTTGGTTTCCGCGGGGAAGCACTCTCTACAATCGCAGCAGTCTCACAGACGGAAATGATTACGAAAACAGCTACAGATTTAACAGGCGTAAAGTATGTCATTCACGGTGGAAAGGAGATTGAATACAAAGAAGTCGGCGTTCCAAACGGAACAACGATTGTCGTTCGTAATCTGTTCTTCAATACACCTGCACGTAAGAAATTTCTCAAGTCGTCCATGACGGAAGGATCCTATATCTTTGATCTTCTGACACGGATTGCTTTGTCACATCCGGAGATTTCATTCAAGCTGATTGCCAACGGACAGACAAAGATCGATACCTCCGGAAACGGCAAACTAAAGGATACAATCTATCAGTTATATGGCAGAGATATCACAGCTAATCTGATCCCGATTGATTATACCGATGGAGATATTCACTTGTCCGGATTTATCGGAAAACCGTTTATTGCAAGAGGAAACCGAGGATTAGAGAATTATTTTATCAATCACAGATACATTAAGAGCAGTGTCGTAAACCGTGCTATTGAAGAGGGATATCGTACCTTCGTTATGCAGCATAAGTTTCCGTTTACCGTGTTGTATCTTGATCTTCCGCAGGAAAAATGTGATGTCAACGTCCATCCGACCAAGATGGAATTCAAGTATGATAACGAGAAGAAGCTTTTTGAGGCCTGCTGTACAGCCGTAAAGCTGGCTCTGACACACAAAGAGATTATCCCAAAGGATGGGGAAAATCCAAATCCGAATCCTGTGATTTCCCACCCGGAGCGAAAGCCGGCAGAGCCTTTTGAAGCAAGGCGGGCACAATCTCATACGATTCCACAGAAAAATGTTCGTGCCGGAAGCTACAGTCCGACCTACAAAATCCTAGAATCGCTCCGGAAGGCAGAAGAACAGGAGGCTGCCAAAAACGGGACGCCACTGCCGAACATTGCGGACATGGTCGCAGACGATGGCGTTGTATACGCACCATCTGCACAGGCACAACAAACAAACAAATCGACTGCTTCAGCTCAGACAATGCAGCCAAACGGTTCAACAACTACAATTCAGACATCAAAGCAAAGTAGTTCACCAACTGTATCACAGACAATGCAGCAGAGCGGCTCGACAACTGCGCAGACAGTACAACAAGGCAATTACGCAGCAACAGCGTCACAGACTGCGCAACAGAATACTGCAACGGCTCAACCAGACAGTTCTGAATCAGCACAGGTGCAGACAGCAGAATCATCCGCTAAGCCGGATCTGTCCAGAATGAATAAGAACTCAGCTGCCTACAAATACACAGCCGGCAAGCAGGAGAGTCTCTTTGATGATGATTTCCTGACCGAGAAAGCAAGGAGCAAACATCGTGTGATCGGGCAGGTATTTGATACCTACTGGCTGATTGAATATAACAACAACCTCTATATCATGGATCAACACGCGGCACACGAAAAGGTAAAGTATGAAGAGCTGATGGAAAACCTGAAGAACAAACAGGTATTTTCACAACAGCTTATGCCTCCAATGGTTCTAACTGTTACATATACCGAACGCCAGGCAATTCTGGATAATTTTGATCTGTTCATGAAAATCGGATATGACATCGAAGAATTCGGAGGAAATGAATTCAAGATAAATGCGGTCCCATCGAACCTGTTTGGTCTGCATGGGCGTGATATGTTTCTGGAATTTGTCGGATCCCTGATTCAAAATTCCGGCTACATGTCAAACGACTTGTTTATAAAAAAATTATCTACGATGGCATGCAAAGCTGCAGTAAAGGGCAACATGAATCTATCGTTTCAGGAGGCAGATGCATTGGTTGACAAGCTGTTAAGCTTAGAGAACCCATATACATGTCCACACGGCAGACCAACCATCATCTCCATGAGCAAGGACGAACTAGAGAAGAAATTCCATAGGATTGTCTGACAAGACAACTGAAAAATATAGTAAAACAACAGGATCAGATTTATGAATCAGGAAAACAGGAACAATTTAATCATACTGACCGGACCGACTGCAGTTGGCAAAACCGCACTTTCCCTGAAGCTTGCTAGAGATATCGGAGGCGAGATCGTATCTGCCGATTCCATACAGGTATACCGCCATTTTGATATCGGTTCTGCGAAGATCATGCCACAGGAGATGCAGGGAATTCCACATCATCTGATTGATATTTTGGATCCGAAGGACAGCTTCAATGTCATGGAATTCAAGAAATACGCTGAAGAAGCGATGTCCGGCATCTATGAACGCGGACATATTCCAATCATTACAGGTGGAACCGGATTTTACATTCAGGCGCTTCTATATGATATTTCTTTCGACGAAGAAACCGAAGATGGTTACCGTAAGGAATTAGAATCCATTGGAGATGAAAAAGGGAACGACTATCTGCATGCGATGCTTGCGGCATGCGATCCGGAATCCGCACAGGCAATTCACGCAAACAACCGGCAGAGAGTCATCCGTGCATTGGAATATTTCCATCAGACCGGGAAGAAATTCTCAACACACAATGAGACGGAGCGTGAGAAGACATCTCCATACAACTTTGCATATTTTGTACTGACCAGGAACCGCGCGGACTTATACGAGACGATTGAACAGCGCATTGACGAAATGCTCACACAGGGACTTGTAGAAGAAGTCCGTTCCTTAGTTGAGACCTACCATCTGACTGCAGATGATACAAGCATGCAGGGAATCGGATACAAGGAGATACTTGGCTACTTAAACGGTTCCTACGATCTGCCGGAAGCGATACGGATTCTAAAACGCGATACCCGTCACTTTGCGAAGCGCCAGCTCACGTGGTTCCGTCGGGAACGTGATGTGATCTGGCTTGACAAAGATGTCTTAGACACGGACCGGAAGCTGGAGGATGCGATTTTAACGCATCTTGCAGAGAAAAATATAATAGGAGAACATTATGAGTGCAACCAATGAAATTAAGAACTACTATTTAAGTCTTGGAATCAAAGAATCTGTCTACGATTTCTGTGAGGCAACCGAACAGACATTGCTTTCTCGTTTTCAAGAGATTGACCGTATCGCAGAGCAAAACCAGATTAAGGTAATCTCGGCGATGCAGAAGGCGGGATTCTCAGAATCCCATCTGAATGGCACAACCGGATATGGGTATAATGACCGTGGAAGAGAAGCGGTTGAGGAGATTTATGCCCATGTGTTCCATACGGAGGATGCGCTGGTACGTCAGCAGATCACCTGCGGTACCCATGCGCTTTCGATTGCCCTGTCTGCAAACCTGCGTCCGGGGGACGAGATCTTATCTCCGGTCGGCAAAGTCTATGATACCTTAGAAGGTGTCATCGGTATCCGCGAATCCAAGGGTTCCCTTGCAGAATTCGGCATCGGTTTCCGCAAGGTAGATCTGTTGCCGGATGGCAGCTTTGACTATGACAACATCCGTAAAAGCATCAACGACAAGACAAAGCTGATTGAAATCCAGCGTTCCAAGGGATACGATGTACGACCAACCTTATCCGTCGAACAGATTGGCGAACTGATTTCATTTGTGAAATCCATCAAGCCGGATGTCATCTGCATGGTTGACAACTGTTATGGCGAATTCGTGGAGACGATTGAGCCTTCCGATGTCGGTGCCGATATGGTTGTCGGTTCTCTGATCAAGAATCCGGGAGGAGGACTTGCTCCAATCGGTGGATATATCTGCGGTAAAAAAGAATATATCGAAAACTGTGCTTACCGGCTTACAACACCGGGACTAGGCAAAGAGGTCGGAGCATCCTTAAATGCAACCCGCCCGATTGCACAAGGCTTGTTCCTTGCACCAACCGTTACCGCAGCGGCACTGAAAGGTGCGATTTTTGCGGCAAATGTATACGAACGCCTGCATTTCAAATCCATCCCAAATGCCACGGAGCCACGTTATGATATCATTCAGGCGGTTGAGTTTGGTAAACCGGAATATATTCAGGCATTCTGCGAGGGAATCCAGGCGGCCGCACCGGTTGACAGCTTCGTAACCCCGATTCCATGGGATATGCCGGGATATGACAGCCAGGTTATCATGGCTGCCGGTGCATTTGTATCCGGTGCTTCCATTGAGCTTTCTGCGGATGCCCCGATGAAAGAGCCATATGCCGTTTATTTTCAGGGCGGTCTTACCTACCCGCATGCGAAGTTCGGTATTATGATGTCGCTTGAAAAAATGGTAGAAAAAGGTCTGGTTGTATGTTAGACTAGGCAACAGAATGATAGGTCTTTAGCACCCGGAGAGGCGAAAGGAGCTATCTATGAATATTTTAGTGAAAGATTTAGCAATCTGTGAACGTCCCTATGAGAAGGCCGAGCACTTCGGTATCTCTGTTCTTTCCGACGCAGAATTATTGGCTATCATTATGCGGAGCGGAACAAAAGATACGAGTGTCTTAGATCTTGCGAACCGTGTGTTAAATGCGCACAATACGCAAAAAGGGCTTCTCGGACTCCATCTGCTTTTACCACAGGAGCTTATGCAGATCCCCGGTATCGGCAAAGTAAAATCCATGCAATTGCAGGCACTTGCCGAGATTTCCAAACGAATGAATCTGGAAAAACTCGAAAAAAAGATGGATTTTCATACTCCTGACACAATTGGAGCGTATTATAGGGAGAAGTGCAGATTCCTGAATGTTGAAAAAACATTTTTATTGTTATTAACAAATGCGCATACTTTAATAAAGGAAATAGAGTTATCAACCGGAACGGTCAATCAGGCACACATGTCTCCAAGAGAAATATTTGTACATGCGCTCCGCTATGAGGCAGTGTATATTGTACTTGTACACAACCACCCATCCGGGAACGTTACCCCGAGCGAGGCAGATATCCAGTCAACACTCCGGATCCGTCAGGCGGGAGAGGTGTTAGGCATTGGTTTATCCGACCATATTGTAGTTGCCGGTGATTCCTATTTCAGTATGCTGGAAAGAGGCATTTTATGAGATATGACAGACGTAAAGATATCCCACCTAAATATCTGCTGCTTGCATTTACGGTAATCGGCATTCTTCTGATTGTACTGTCTTATATTGCAGCACCACAGGTTGCCGGAATCAAACGCGTGACAAGTGCTCTGGTCACACCGATTCAGAAAGGAATCAACGAGATCGGTCTCTGGACCGATTCCAAGGTGAAGAACCTGAATCAGATCAAGGAGCTGACACAGGAGAACGAGGCACTACAGGCTGAGCTTGCATCGTGCAAACAGGAGATTACCAATTATCAGAACAAAATGCTGGAATTGCAGGAACTCAGAGATTTGTATGCGTTAGATGAATCCTATCCGGATTATGAGATGACAGCCGCTCACGTATTCGCCAAAGATTCTACATCCTGGTTTAGCACCTTCTACATCGACAAAGGTACAAAACAAGGACTGTCCAAAGGATCCAATGTATTGTGCGGAGACGGGCTCGCGGGAATCGTAACAGAGTGCTTTGATGACTATGCAAAGGTGCGGGCAGTTATCGATGATAATTCAAATGTCAGTGCCAAAGTCATGCCGGCAAACGCACTATGTACCGTAAAAGGAGATCTGAATCTGTATGATCAGGGATATCTGTTAGTTGAAAATATCAACAAAGATGCAAACGTATCCATCGGAGATAAAGTCGTGACTTCCCCGATTTCCGACTTATATCACTCCGGATTGATTATTGGCTATGTTGCAAAGACAACCTACGATTCGAATAATCTAACGATGACTGCTTACATTACACCGGCAGTAGACTTCTCGAATATTACCGATGTACTTGTCATCACGGCCCAGAAGAAGACTGTTCCAGCCAAATAATTACTATAGGAAGATTGATATCATGAAACACACAATCAAACGAATCATTACGCTGGCGGTTTTAATCGTCATTAATTTCGTATTACAATCAACCATTTTTGGTTTTCACAGTCTAAGCAGCACTACACCGAACCTGCTTTTAATCCTGACGATGTCTTTCGGACTCATGCGTGGACGGAAAGAAGGGTTGCTTGTGGGTGCTTTTAGCGGGCTGCTTGTTGACACGTTCTTCTCAACGGTACTCGGTCCGTATATGCTTTTATATATGTTTATCGGCTATATAAATGGCTTTTTTCACAAGAATTATATGCTGGAAGATGTACTTCTCCCATTGATTGTTGTCATTGTGGATGATTTCTTATTCAACACCGTTATTTTTATAGTAGGATTCCTGCTGCATAATAAAACCAATTATGGCATCTATCTGCTTCATGTAATTCTGCCGGAGATACTATGCACCGCTTTATTAACTGTTCTGATTTATAAAATATATGTATTTATCAACAAACGACTGAAAGAAGATGAGTAAACTATGCTTCGTGAAATATTGTCCTCAATTAAAGAAATTATCGTCGACTATGTAAAAAGCCGTCTGTTCCCGGTGACTGTGGTTGTTCTTGTTTTATTCTCCATCCTTGTACATCAGCTTTTTGTCCTGCAGATCAAGGAAGGTTCCGAACACGCAGAAAACTTCGTATATAAATCAAAAAAGACACTTTCCATCGACTCTGTACGTGGCAACATCTTTGACTGCAATGGGAAGCTGATCGCCTATAACGAGCTTTCTTATTCCGTTGTATTCAGTAATGATACCTCACAGACAGCAAAGGCAAACGAGCTTAACATCAGTGAAAATGAGCTGAAAAACCAGATCGTATACGAAACCATACAGATATTAGAAAAAAACGGTGATTCCCTGACTCTGGATTTCCCAATCAAGCTCGATGCCGACGGCAATTTTCAGTTTACATTAAAAGATCAGCTGCTTAAGAACTTTCTAAAGGATGTCTATGCAAAAACAGATTTTGACAGCATGCCTGATGAACAGAAGAACGCAACTGCCGATGATGTCATGAAGTATCTGAACGAAAAAATATTTAATGTTTCTGATTCCTATAGCAAAACCGACGACCTGAAAATCGTAGGTGTCCGGTATAAGCTCTGGATGAACCGTTACCAGCAATATGTACCTGTTACAATTGCCTATGACATCAGTGAAACAAGCAACGCTGCAATCACGGAGCATGCAGATGAGCTTCCCGGCATGTCTGTAGCTGTCAAATCATTGCGCCGTTATAACGATGCAAAATACTTTGCTCACGTAATCGGATATGTAGGTGCGATTTCGGATGACGAATTAAAAGAAAAGAATGCCGAACTAGAGGAAGACGAGCAGTACACGAACGATGAAATAATCGGAAAAACCGGTATTGAACAGTATTGCGAGTCTTACCTTAGAGGAATAAACGGGTCCGAGACCATGTATGTTGACAATCTCGGAAAGGTAATCAACACGGTAGAGTCCAAGCCTGCCACTGCCGGAAATGATGTTTACCTGACGTTAGATTCAAATCTCCAAAAATACTGTTATGATACACTGGAAGATGAAATCACATCCATTATCCTGACATATCTGACACCGGCATACAATGTTGTTGCCAAGGAAAATGCAAGCATTGCGATTACTGATGTCTATTTCGGTTTGTTCAACAATAATATCTTCTCCCTGGATCATATGAAGTCAGAAGATGCAACTGCTACAGAAAAAAATATTATAACAGCAATCGAATCGCAGCAGGAAGCAACACTCGATTCCATCAACCGCATTCTGACCAAAGATTTTACACCATTGTCAGAGCTTGACGAGAATTATCAGCATTATATGGAGTATATATGTGAATTTCTGAGTGAAGAAGATGTCTTCCATACATCTATGATTGACAAGGATGACAAGGAATTTATTGATTATACGAGCGGTTTAACGTCCCTTGAACATTACCTCAAATATGCAATCAGCAAAGAAGCAATCGATCTGTCGGCACTGAATGTTGAAAGTGATTATTATGATAATGACGAGATTTATAGTGCATTATGCGATTATATTATAGAATATTTAAGTGCTGATACCGAATTCGACAAACTCGTGATCAAGGTTATGTTACAATCCGGGGAGATATCCGGAGATAGTGTTGTTCAGCTCCTGTACGACCAGGGAATCCTGAATGTTGACGGCGACACAGAATATCAGGAATATTCTGCCGGTAATTACGGGGCTTATGACTTCATGCGTAAGAAAATCAAGAGTCAGGATATTACACCTGCCATGCTCGCGCTTGATATCTGTTCCGGTTCTGCCATTGTTACAGATGTCAATACGGGTGATGTTAAAGCCTATGTCAGTTATCCAAGCTATGACAACAATTATCTGACGAATGAAGTAGACAGCGGCTATTATACAAAACTGCTGAACGATAAGACCAGACCGCTTTACAACCGGGCAAGCCAGCAGTTAACAGCTCCCGGTTCTACCTACAAACCGCTTGTGTCCATCGCAGGACTGAGCGAAGAGGTGATTGATACCGGTTCCATCTATTACTGTAACGGACTTTTTGACAAGATCACCCCTCCCGCAAAATGCTGGGGGGACAGTGCACATGGCGGTCTGAATGTTGTCGGAGGAATCCAGCATTCCTGTAACCTGTTCTTCTATAATCTCGGATATGACCTTGCAGTCA
This sequence comes from uncultured Clostridium sp., assembly GCA_900553925.1. Lineage (GTDB taxonomy): Bacteria > Bacillota > Clostridia > Lachnospirales > Lachnospiraceae > Coprococcus_C. The sequence continues at coordinate 94 of USFH01000028.1, read as the reverse complement.
AGGATGGTCACTACAACGATGCTTACGGAATTGAACGCATCACAAAATATGCCGAAATGTTTGGTCTTGGTGATTTGTCCGGGCAGGTATTTGC
>USFH01000027.1 GCA_900553925.1 uncultured Clostridium sp. | reverse complement strand
CCGCTAAACCGCGAGAGACTAAGTTATATCAGATAATATCGATGACAATTTTAATGGTTGTGCTTCCGCTCGTCTTTGGACTGCTCGTAGCGAGAGCAGCAGGCGTGCAGCATAAAGACGTGTGCGCAGAGATAAGTTTTGTCTATGTAATAGGACATGTGATGATGTGGGCAATCTTCCAGTTGATTGCTGTACCGTTCATCCTGTTTCGAAGCAAGTTTTTGGTCGTGACCGGCCTGTGGGTGGCAATCGTGGTCGCTGCCGTGGTCGTGCTGATCGTATGTGTGTGTGCCGGAATGGGAGCCCCGAGGACAGATAGAGAATCTGTGTCAGATACAGGACGGCAGACAAAAAGAAAGAATATAACGCATGAAAGCACTAACCTTCCGTGGCAGATATTCGCCATTGTGCTTGCGGCGGCACTTGTTGGCTACCAGATCTACAAATATATCCGCTATATGCATCTGGATGAGGACGACGCTCGATTCGTCGTAAATGCAGTTGACGCATATAACACTGGGAAGATGTTCCTGACACATCCGGGAAATGGAAACTATACGGGCAGCTTCATCGGCGAGATGGTGAAGGATGTAAGTTCTCCGTGGTCAATCTATCTTGCCATGCTTGCGAAGCTTGGGCATGTCCATCCGACGATACTGGCACATAGTGTCTATCCACCATTCCTGCTTCTGGCAGGGTACATGGCGGATTACTTAATCGGTAATCTGCTTACGCATGGAGATCGTACGAAGAGTTTCCTCTTCGTGGCGATTGTGGCTGCAGCGAACATGACGTTCGGACAGTCTGTATACAATCAATCGTATTTCTCGCTTGTACGTATCTGGCAGGGGAAGGCGGTTGTTGCTGGCGTGATGATACCATTTCTTACCTATCTTCTGTGCCGGCTGTACCATCATGCTGCACACACAGCGGGCTATATCCTGCTGATTCCGGCGGCGATGGCGATGTGCCTCATGTCCGGAATGGGAATCTTCTTCTCCGGAATCATGATCGGGACTTATGGCATATGGTATGCGATCATTACGAAGCACGTGAAGAAATTACCGTTAGTTCTGCTGGCGTGTGTGCCTACGATCGTCTATGGACTTTCGTATGCGCTGGTACGGTAGAATCGGAGAAGAAGCCATGACAGCAGAAGTCTTGGCGAACTATATGAAGCAGTAATCTGGCAGGCGGGTATAGAACATGTGGCATATGAATCACATCAACCAGAAACCGCGTGCAATAATGGATAAAGGGAGAATACACCTTACATGATAGCGCAGTGGACACATGAAGTCCTGAATTACATACAGCAGTATATGAATCACAGTCCGCTTCCGTATATCTATCTCGTAAGCCTTGTGTTCTTAGCCTTCCGTGGGAAGGAGAAGCGGCGGATGGTATTCTGGCCATCTGTGCTGATTATGCTCGTGATATTGAATCCGGTCTGCTATGGGCTCATCTGGACGAAACTCATCACCTACGCGTTTTGGCGTATGTTGTGGATGATACCGATGCTTCCGGTCATTGCCTGCGCGGTGATGGAACTTGGAACCCTGTGTAAGAAGGTATGGGTGGCACCGGTGCTGACGGTTGTGATGATTGTGGTGCTCTTCGTGAAGGGAGATAATCTGTACCAGCAGCCTGGTGTATGGACCAAGGCAGAGAATGCATATAAGCTTCCGCAGGCAACGCTCGATGTCGGAGCGAAGCTTCTGGAACTCGAAGAGGAACCGATTGTGATCGCGCCTGCATCGCTCTACAGTTATCTGCGCCAGTACGATGGCAGGATCCGCATGGTCTATGGCAGAGATGCGGAGACCTATATCCAGCCGATCGAGGATCCGGAGATCCTGGAGCTTGTGCAGATGATGGCGGTAAATGGCGGTGACTGCCGCAGATTCACGGAGCTTGCCCGTGCACATCATGCGAACCTGATTGTGCTCCCGGAAGAAAATGGTTTTGGCGCGATGGAATATAATGGCTATGAGCCAGCCGCGACAGTGGATGGATATGTGATCTACCGGGATACGCAGTGATTGAGGACTCGAGGGTGGAAGTTGCATATTGCAACCTCGAGACGGCAATCCATACAGGAATCTGTAGGAAAAAATACAGAAAATGACAATAAAACAGGGAAATAACGGGAATAGTTGAAAAACATATTAAAATCGTGTAGAATCAGCATAAATATGGCGTGAAATACAATTCAAGGAGGAATCTATGAATATTATATTATTATCCGGAGGAAGTGGGAAGCGGTTATGGCCACTCTCTAACGATGTAAGAAGTAAGCAGTTCGTGAAACTGTTCAAAGATGAGAATGGGGAATATGAGTCGATGGTACAGCGTGTGTACCGTCAGATTACAGCTGTAGATCAGGATGCGACTGTCACGATCGCGACAAGCAAATCACAGGCGAGTGCGATCAAGAATCAGCTGGGTGATAAAGCATCTATCTGTGTCGAGCCTTGCAGAAGAGATACATTCCCTGCAATCGCGCTTGCAGCAGCATATCTCTATGATGAGATGCATGTATCACGGGAAGAAAGCGTGGCAGTCTGCCCAGTAGATCCATATGTAGAGAATAGTTATTATGAGGCTGTTCAGAAGATGGGTGAACTTGTTGAGACAGGTGCTGCGAACCTGACTCTGATGGGTATTGAACCAACTTATCCGAGTGAGAAGTATGGATATATCATCCCGGAGAGCGGAGATGAAGTCAGTGCGGTTAAGGAATTCAAGGAGAAACCGGATACAGAGACAGCGAAGAAATATCTCGCACAGCACGCGTTGTGGAATGGCGGCGTATTCGCATTCCGTCTGGGCTATCTGCTTGACAAAGCACATAGCATGATTGATTTCGCGGATTACAGAGATCTCTATGCGAAGTATGATACCTTGACGAAGATCAGTTTCGACTATGCAGTTGTAGAGAAGGAAGAGAGCATCCAGGTGCTCCGTTATGACGGCGATTGGAAGGATGTCGGGACATGGAATATGATGGCGGAAGTTATGGCTGACCCGACGAAGGGAAATGTCATTCTGGATGATACCTGTGAGAACACACAGGTGGTCAATGAGCTTGCGATTCCAATCATCTGTATGGGATGCAAGGATATGGTGATCGCTGCAAGCGGCGACGGAATCCTTGTATCAGACAAGGAACGCAGTGGTTATATGAAACCATACGTGGAGAAGCTTGATAATGCACCGAAGTACGAAGAGAAGTCCTGGGGAACCTACGAGGTTATGGATGTAGAACCGGGATCTATGACCGTCAAAGTAACCATCCGCGCCGGTGAGAGCATGAGCTATCACAGCCATGACTATCGAAACGAAGTCTGGACAGTGGTAAGCGGAACCGGAACCGCATACGTGGAAGGCATGGAGCAGGAACTTAAAGCCGGTGATGTTGTGACGATTGCAGCTGGTTGCAAGCATATGGTTACGGCGAAGACGGATATCAGTATGATCGAAGTACAGCTCGGCGATGAGATCAGTGTGAGCGATAAGAAGAAATACGAGGTAGAATAGTATGGGAATCCTGAAATTGAAACCGGTCGGCAAGGATTACCTGTGGGGCGGCGACCGGCTGAATACAGAGTATAAGAAGAATATTCCTTTATCCCCGCTTGCGGAGACGTGGGAATGTTCCGTACATCCAGATGGACCGAGTACAGTTGTGGGCGGAGTATATGACGGCATGACACTCGCGGAGGTTCTGGAGGAACACCCGGAATATATGGGAACGAAGATCCCCAAAGGACAGGAATTCCCGATTCTGGTGAAGTTTATTGATGCGAAGAAAGATCTCTCCGTGCAGGTGCATCCAGATGATGCTTATGCGAGAGAATATGAGCATCAGAACGGCAAGACCGAGATGTGGTATGTACTCGATGCAGAACCGGGTGCACATCTTATATATGGATTCGAGCATCCGGTGACAGAGGAGATCCTGCGCCAGGCGGTAGAAGAAGGGACGCTGGACAAGCATCTGCATAAGCAGTATGTGAAGAAGGGTGATGTCGTGTTCGTGCCGGCGGGAACTGTACATGGAATCGGAGCCGGAATTCTGGTAGCCGAGATCCAGGAAAGTTCGAATGTCACTTACCGGGTCTATGATTATAATCGTGTAGATAAGAATGGAAAGAAGCGGGAACTGCACTTTGACAAGGCGGTTCGTGTCATGAACATGGAAGCACTGACTGAGAAACAGGAGTCGTCCCGTATGGTACAGTACGAACCGGGATGTGCGAGAGAGATTCTGCGTACTTGCAAGTATTTCGAGACGGAACGCATCCACGTGCAGCCGATCTGCGGGTTCGAAGTAAAGGATGCATCGTTCCAGGTAATCTTGTGTCTGGAGGGACATGGAATATTACGTGATGGAGAAGGTAATCAGGTTTCCTTCGTGAAGGGGGACTGTCTGTTCCTGCCTGCAGGCAGTGGAAGATGCAGGATTCAGGGCAATACGGAAGTACTGAAGATCCGCTGCTAGATGAGCAACGCGAAACAAACGAACAAGAATATAAGTATTCACAATCATAAATATTATAGGAATAAAGAATAAGGAGATTAAACGAAGATGAAGAAAGCACTTATTACAGGTATCACAGGACAGGATGGTTCTTACCTTGCAGAGTTTCTGCTTGAGAAGGGATACGAGGTACATGGTATTGTACGCCGTTCTTCCGTATCGACGACAGAACGTATCGATCATCTGATCGCAGCAAATTCCATTACATTGCATGATGGAGATCTGTCAGATTCTTCAAGTATCATCCGTATCGTGAATGAGGTACGCCCGGATGAGATCTACAATCTGGCTGCACAGAGCCATGTGGGTGTCAGCTTCGATGCAGCAGAGTACACGGGAGATGTAGATGCGCTTGGCGTGCTTCGTATCCTTGAAGCAGTACACATGCTGGGACTCGATAAGACCTGTCGTATCTACCAGGCATCAACTTCTGAGTTATACGGAAAGGTGGAGGAGTGTCCACAGAATGAGAAGACACCATTCCATCCATATAGCCCATACGCAGTTGCAAAGCAGTATGGCTTCTGGATGATGAAGGAATACCGTGAAGCATACGGTATGTTCGCATGCAATGGTATCCTGTTTAACCATGAATCTGAGAGACGTGGTGAGAACTTCGTAACGAGAAAGATTACGCTGGCAGCCGGACGTATCGCATGTGGTTTACAGGATCACCTGGAACTTGGTAACCTGGATTCCCTGCGTGACTGGGGCTATGCCAAGGATTATGTGGAATGTATGTGGTTGATCCTGCAGCAGGATACACCGGATGATTTTGTTATTGCAACCGGTGTGCAGCATACAGTTCGTGAGTTTACGACACTTGCGTTCGCACACGACGGCATCGAGCTTGAGTGGAAGGGTGAAGGCATGGATGAGAAGGGTTATGACAAGAAGACGGGCAAGATGCTTGTATGTGTCAATCCACAGTGGTTCCGTCCGACAGATGTAGTAAATCTGTGGGGAGATCCGACAAAAGCGAAGACCGTGCTTGGCTGGAATCCGCAGAAGACAAGTTACGAAGAACTGTGTGCAATCATGGCAGAACATGACCTTGCGCTTGCGAAGAAGGAAGCAGGTCTGCAGTAAGTAATATAGTGTATAGATGGGAGCTACGAATCTAGCTCCCTTCTTTCCGTATATTGGGATGGAAGAGATTATGAAGAAAGTAATTATATTTGGTGTCGGCGGATTTGTCGGGAATTACCTCGCTCAGGAGTTCCTTGCGCATGATTATCAGGTGTATGGCAGCGACATCGTAGAGTGTGTGAAGCTCGATGCGAGGGTGGACTACCGTCAGGCGGATCTGCTGGATGCCGGGAACGTGAAGCAGGTAATCGAGGATATCGCCCCGGATGTGATCGTGAATCTGGCAGCAATCAGCAGTGTCGGTATGTCGTGGGGGATGCCACAGAAGACAATCGAAGTGAATGTCGTAGGTGCACTCAATATCATGGAGGCGGCAAGAACACTTCCGCAGAGCCCGCGTATCTTATTTGTCGGCAGCAGTGAGGAATACGAGACAACAGAGGCGGATATTGATGAGAACATACCGCTCAATGCGAACAATCCATATGGAATCTCGAAGATGACGCAGGAGAATTTCGCGAAGCTATATCGGGAACGATATGGGATGCAAATCTATTGTGTTCGTCCGTTCAATCACACCGGGATTGGTCAGAAGGATACCTTCGTACTGCCGAGCTTCTGTAAGCAGGTGGCGGAGATTGAGAAGTCTGGGAAGCGGGGATGCATGCAGGTAGGGAATCTGACAGCAATCCGTGACTTCAGTCATGTGAAGGACATTGTACGTGCATACCGTATGATCGTAGAGAGCGACCGGTGTGATCGTATCTATAATGTTGGTTCCGGGCAGGCGTATAGCATCCGTGAGATGCTTGATTATATTATATCGTTATGTTCACAGAAGGTGACTGTGGAAGTCGATCCGGCACGTGTGCGCCCGGTGGATACCCCACGGATCTGCTGTGACAACCGCTTGATACAGGCGGAGCTTGGCTGGCAACCGGAATATACGATCTGGGATGCTGTCAAAGAGATGTATCAGTACTATGTAGAACATTAGGAAGATTATGGGTAGAATTCAATTACTGAACACAGAGATAGATAATATATCGATGGAAGAGGCACTTGACCGGATTGATGCTATGGTGCAGGGCCGGAAGCCGGCCTACGTCGTAACACCGAATCTGGATCATATCGTCACGATTGAGCGGGATGCGTACTTCCGGGAAGCGTATGCGCATGCAGATCTGATTCTGGCAGATGGCAAACCGCTTCTATGGATCGCGAAGGCACGGAAGACGCCAATCCGTGAGAAGATATCCGGCTCTGATCTCTTCCCGCGTCTGGCAGAGCTTGCGGCAAACAAAGGATATACAATGTTCTTCCTTGGAGCGGGAGAAGGAATTGCAGCACAGGCAGCAGAAAAACTGAAGAAGCAGTATCCGGGGCTTCGTATAGCGGGGTGCTATGCACCACCAATTGGATTCGAACAGGATAGGAGCGCTGTGCATGAGATTATTCAACGTGTACAGACTGTGAACCCAGACATATTAGTCGTGGGACTTGGTACGCCGAAGCAGGAGAAGTTTCTGTACCGGTATTATAAACAGATGGGAGTGCCGGTATCCCTTGGTCTTGGTGCGAGCTTCGACTTCATCGCGGGTAACCGCAAGCGTGCCCCACGATGGATGTCTGAACATGGCCTTGAATGGCTGTACCGGACGCTGCAGGAACCGAAGCGTCTGGCAGGACGCTATATAAAGGATGCTGTGTGCATCCTGCCAATACTCATCAAATACAGGAATCATAAGCATTATGAAGATATTCATTGACCTGACTTCGCTTGCCGATAACTTCTCCGGCATCGAGCGGTTTGCACTCTCAATTACACAGGAACTTGTGAAGCATACGGAGCAGACGTATATCCTTGCGTTCAAGAATGAGGTTCATCCGGCATTCCGAATGAAGCTTCCGAATGTAAGGAAGATGGTGATCCGAGGGGGAAATAAGCTGGTATTCGCCCAGATCGTTCTTCCGCTCAAGCTGTGGCGGGTGAAGGCGGACTATTATTTGTTCCCTGCGTTTCCTGCGCCATTCCTCTTCTTCTCGAAGAAGGCAATCAGTGCAATTCATGATGTAGGATGCTGGGACTGCCCGGGGACAAATAAGCGGAGTATGATCGCGTATTTCCGGATTCTGTACCGGAAGGCGGCTATGTGTGGCAAGAGGATCATAACGGTATCAGAATTCTCTAAGGGAAGAATCATGGAACGCCTGCATGTGAAACCGGAGCGGGTAGCCGTGATCTATGATGGGGTATCGGAGTGCTTTACAAAGTTTGCTTACGAACAAGCTGTGGATATGCAGGTTCGTGAACGGTTGAAATTGCCGGAACATTATATCTTGTGTCTGTCCACGCTTGAACCTCGCAAGAATATGCGGCTTCTGATTGAAGCATATGCAAAAATGCGGTATAATAAAACAATTAACCATGAATTGGTGTTGGTCGGTAGAAAAGGCTGGATGGTAGACACATTGCAGGATGGGATCCCGGATGATGTCAAACAGCATATTCACTTGACGGGATTTGTCGGGGACGATGAGCTTCCGTATGTATATCACGATGCGGATGTATTTGTATTTCCGTCAATCTATGAAGGATTTGGTATCCCTCCGGTGGAAGCACTGACATGTGGAACGCCGGTACTCTCATCGGATGCGGCGTCTATGCCAGAAGTACTTGGTGGGGCAGCGGAATACTTCCGAAGTGAAGATATGCAGGATCTGATGGAAAAACTGCAGCAAATCCTTAAAGACAAACAGAATCGGAGTTGTGACACGATACGACAGTATGATTGGGGCGCAGAAGCAGGGAAACTGCTTCATTGGTTAGAGAATAGTAGATAATGGTTATAAGATATGAATATCAGTAAATTAAAGAAGCTCTGTCCGCAATGGCTGAAAGAGCGATTAATAGATATGCGATATGCAATATATACAAAGCGGATGTTGATGAAACATCGGCGGGTTCTGCCTTACAAAGAAGGGAAATATCCACAGGGCATCAACCTGATCTGCGATATCAAAGCAGAGACCGGACTCGGACAGAGCGCGAGAATTTTGGCAGAAATGTTGAAACAGAGCGGAATTCCTTTTGCGATTATTCAGGTAAATCAGACTGGTCGACTGGATCATAACGAGAACAGCTGGGATTCGTATATTACAGAAGAACCGCGATATGATACAAACCTTATTCATATCAATATGAACGAATGGCCGCTTAAGTACTGTGAGATTACAAAAACAGTACTTGATTATCGGAGAAATATTTCGTTCTGGTTATGGGAATTACAGACACTTCCGAAGCAATGGCTTCCGTGTATTGATACAGTGGATGCGATATGGGCACCATCGGAGTTCATATGTAACTGTATGCGGAAATACACGGAAAAACCCGTAGTGAAAATCCCATACTATATTCATATACAGGAACCGGTTGTGTATGATCGAACATACTTTGGGCTAGAAGAAGAAGTCTTCTACTATCTGTTCATGTATGATTTTAAGAGTATTAGTGCGAGAAAGAATCCGGAGGGCATGTTGCGTGCGTTCGAAGGTACTTTCCCAGCGCAGGAAGCGAATAAGCGTAAAATTGGTCTGATTATCAAGATCAATCATATCGACGAGATACAATTGCAGGAATTGCGGCTACGGTTGCAGAATTACCAATATATACAATTCATCACGAGAAACCTTGACAGAAGCGAGGTGGAATCATTAGAATCATGCGCGGATGTGTATATATCTTTGCATCGAAGTGAGGGTTTTGGACTTCCTGCAGCGGAAGCAATGTATCTTGGCAAACCGGTGATCGCGACAGATTGGTCGGCAACGACAGAATTTATGGATGTCGATTCCGCCTGCCTGGTGAAGTATGACCTTGTTAAGCTTACTGAGAGGATTGGCCCATATGATAAAGGCAGCGAATGGGCAGAACCAAATGTAGATTATGCAAGAAGATATATACGCCTTCTACATGATAATATCGATTATAGAAATGTGATTTCGCGAAAAGCACAGGCAAAGATCAGGTGTCAACTTGGAATCGCCCATACAACAGATTATCTGCTTAGGGCATATGGTTATAATAAGAATACAAAGGGAATACGATAGACTCGATTATGAAGAAGATTGCATTTATAAATCAGAGATATGGCTTAGAGGTAAATGGTGGCTCGGAATATTATACCCGATTGATTGCGGAACAGTTATCGGACGAGTATGAGGTCGAGGTGCTGACGACGAAGGCGGTTTCTTATGAGGATTGGAGCAACTACTATGAGAAGGACGAAGAAGATATCCATCGTGTCCATGTAAGAAGATTTCCGGTTGCGTGCAGGCGCAGGACATTCTGGATGAAAGTGCTTTCGAAGCTCATTCGAACTCTCCACATGAATTATAAGTGGTTAGGTGACAAGTGGGTGAAGGCACAGGGACCGTACTCTCCGGAATTAATTCGATATATACGGGAACACAAAGATCGGTATGATGTATTTGTCTTTGTAACATACTTATATTATCCCGCAGTTATGGGATTATCGGAGGTAAAGGATAAGGCAGTGCTGATTCCAACGGCACATGATGAACCATATATATATTTTCGAACATACAGAGAATTGTTTGAAAGTCCCAGGGCGTTTGTCTATCTGACAGAGGAAGAGAAGAAGTTTGTCAATCAGTTGTTTCATAATGAGTCGATACCATCCGTTGTAACTGGTGTAGGAATTGACGTGCCGAAAGATATAGATAACAGAAGGTTCCGGGGGAAATATGGAATCTTAGGGAAATATTTAATCTATGTTGGAAGGGTAGATATAAGCAAGGGCTGTGAGCAGATGATTGAATATTTCGAGCGTTACAGTCAGTTGCATCCGGACGTCACACTCGTGATCATGGGGCAGAAATTCATGGAGATTCCAGAATCACCGGTGATACGATGTCTGGGATTTGTCTCGGAACAGGAAAAGTTCGATGGGATAGCAGGTGCCACAGCGTTATGGCTGCCGTCCCAATTCGAGAGTCTGTCTATCTCTGTATTAGAGGCGATGACGCTTGCTGTACCAGTGCTGGTAAATGGAAAATGCGAAGTGTTGAAGGGACATTGCAAGAAGAGTAATGGCGGTTTTGCATATGAAGATGAAATGCAATGCACGGAAGCTATAGATGTACTTATAAATGATAGTCAGCTTCGTAATCAGATGGGTGAAGCGGCACAGGCGTATGTAGAGACAAATTACTCATGGACTTGCGTCAAGAATGCAATAAAAGAAATATTAGAGGGCATATAAATGAAGACAATCAAAGAAATATATGAATATCGGACGATGATCAGTAGCCTGATCAAGCGGGATTTGCGAGGGCGATACAAAGGGTCTGTACTTGGATTTGCATGGACATTTCTAAATCCGTTGTTGCAACTCGTGGTATATACTGTTGTGTTCTCAAACATCATGCGCGCGGGAATAGAGGATTATTATCTGTTCTTGTTTGTGGCTTTGATCCCGTGGATATTCTTTAGTGCTTCGATATCGGCAGGTGCGATGTGTATTATCAGTCAGAAAGATCTGGTCAGCAAGATCTATTTTCCACGCGAGATTCTTCCGATTGCACATGTGACGTGCCAATTAGTGAATATGTTGCTGAGCTTTGTTGTTGTATTTGCTGTGCTGATTATATCGGGAAAGGGAGTGTCGTTTTGGGCACTTGCGTATCTGCCGGTTATTATTCTGGCAGAATATTTGCTTGCCATCAGTATTACAATGATCGTATCAGCACTTACGGTGTTCCTACGTGATCTGGAACATATTATCGCGATTATTACGATGGCGTGGCAGTTCCTGTCTCCAGTTATGTATAGTATCGATATGGTGCCGGAGCATATGCGGAAGATTTTCTATCTGAATCCGATGACACCGATTATCGTAGCATACAGGGATATCTTATATTATAAGCGCGCCCCAGAGCTATTCACGTTGTTGCATGGATTTATATTCAGCCTTGTGTTGCTCGTGGTAGGATGGTTGCTGTTCGGGCACATGAAGAAACACTTCGCGGAGGAAATGTAGATGAAGCCGGAAAATGCAATAGAAGTTAATCATATAACGAAAAGTTTCAAAGTTTATCTGGATAAAGGAAGTACGATCAAGGAGAAGGTACTGTTCCGGAATCGCAGACGATACGAAGAACGTCAGGTGCTGAAGGATATCAGCTTTGAAGTAAAAAAGGGTGAAGCAATCGGACTGATCGGACATAATGGTTGTGGTAAGAGTACAACATTGAAATTGCTTACACGGATCATGTACCCGGACAGTGGAACGATTGAGATGGCTGGACGTGTCTCTAGCTTGATTGAGCTTGGTGCTGGATTCCATCCGGATATGAGTGGACGTGAGAATATCTATATCAATGCATCTATCTTTGGGTTATCCAAGAAAGAGATAGATCGGAGATTGGATGATATCATAGCATTCTCTGAACTTGAAGATTACATCGATAATCCGGTAAGAACATATTCTTCTGGTATGTATATGCGATTGGCATTCTCAGTTGCTATTAATGTGGATGCGGATATTTTGTTAATTGACGAGATCCTGGCGGTTGGAGATGTGGCATTTCAGGCGAAGTGCTTTAATAAGCTACGGGAAATTAAGAAGGCAGGCACAACAATAGTGATAGTTTCACATTCGCTGTCTCAGATTGAGCAGATTTGCGAGCGAAGTATTTGGATTCACGAAGGCGAGATACGGGAAGAAGGAGCTCCTAGAATTGTTGATCCGAAATATATGGCATATATGAGTCAGAAAGAGTCGGAGCGCAAGAAGAAGCTTGAAGCGAAAAAAGCGGAAGTGCAAAAGGAAGAAAACAAAGCGATACAAGAATTGAAATCGAATAAAATAGATGGAAGCTATGTGGAGGAAGAACAGAACGAGGGGACGGAACAGAAAGAAAAAACGGAAGAAGAAAATAAACAAGAAGATGAAAAACGCTGGGGGAGTCGTGAAGTCTATATGAAGAAGGTTACGGTTCTGGATAGAAACGGAAAAGAATGTGTGGATTTTCAGAATGATGAGCCATTTGTAGTACGGATCGATTATAAGGCGGAGAAAAAACTGGAAGATGTAGTATTCGGTATTGCAATCTATCGAAGTGATCAGGTATATATTTATGGCTCTAATACATTAATTGATTATTCATCGTCCAATGTGTTAGAAGGCGAAGGATATATAGATTTGAAGATTGATCGAATGCCAGTAAATGCGGGAACCTATACCATTGATTTGGCGTTCCATAGACCAGATGGATTTAATTACGATTTTTGGAGAGAAGCATGCACGGTTAACATTCAAAATGTGAAAAGTGAAGTGGGAATTATTAGTCTTCCACATATGTGGAAAGTAAAATAAAGGGTGATTTTTGTGGAAAAATTAAAAAAAATCCCTATAATAGGGTATTTAATACGCTTAATTATAGCAATTGTGAAATTGCCAAGACATATTGATAAAATATACTGCTTACAGAAGCAAGCAGAGGATTGCGATAAAAGGCGAGAAAAGCAAAATGCTGAAATATTTTTTCAAATAGAGGAACTGAAACATTGGAATTCTGACAGAATGGAAGACATTCGGGGCGTTCAAAAAAATGTGGATAGTTTATATAAAACAGAACAGGATATTGAAAGATGTTTGACGGATTCTATTGAAAAAATAAATTCTCTTATACATCTGCAATTAAAGCCAGAGTATTTAAGAAAATTAAAACAAAAATTGAGTGAAAATTATATATTATGGGGGGATGAAGCACGTTTGCATATTTCTGAATTGGCAGCAGTCCCGTCTTGCATGTTTAATACAAATTCAGGAGAGATTTATATAGGAGATTATACTTTTTCGGGTTCAGGAGTAAGTATATTAGCGGGCAATCACGATAAGAACCTAAAGGGCTTATTAAGAAGAGATGTTGAATTAAAAAATGGCTGTGACATTATTATAGGAACAGGAGTGTGGTTGGCTTCTAATTGTACAATATTGGGACCGGCTAAAATAGGTGATAATTCAATTATTGCAGCAGGGGCGGTTGTTGTGCCTGGTACTGTTGTGCCGGCGAATACCATATATGGGGGGATTCCGGCAAAGTGTATTGGTAAATTAGAAACGGGAGAATCTAATAATATAGATGACTTTTCTGTGTTAGATGCATTGGATAGAAGTTCGGGAACAATTTTTGTTGAAGGATGGACTGAAACAAAAAAAGAAAAAAGAGATGGTAAATGGATTGTAGGACATTTTACAGTAAAAGATCGGATGGTTATTTACACGAAAAAAACTTGCTTAAAGTTGCAATTTTATAAAAATGATCAAAAAGAGTGGAAAGAAACAGAAATTGTAGAGTGTCAGGTCGACTCAAACAATATCATACAAACAAAATTAGCAAGTTCGAATGGATATGTTGAGATTTGCTTAGATCAATTTACACAAGAAAAAAGAGATGTATATAAAGTGGTTATAAAAATAGACAAAGAAGAAAATAGTATTTTGAGATATTTTGTAACAGAAACTATGTAGCATTAAAAAATGAAATTTGTGCTATTGTTTAGGGAGAATAAAAATGAATTTGGATAATGAAATTATGTTGATTCAAAATACGGTCTGCAAGGATAAAAGTCTTGATTTTTTTGATCAGTCTTTTTGGGAATTCAGTGAACTGTATAGTAAAATTTTGGATGAGTCGAAAAGGATAGCTAAATTACCTATGCAGGGATTTAATGTGCCATTTTATGAACAGGATGGAGTTCAGAACATTTCATATGCGAAATTAAAAGAATTAGAAGGAATAGAATTTGTAGATGCTGTGTATCAGGCTATTTTAAGGAGAAAACCAGATATGCAAGGCTTGAATTATTATCTAGGGAAGCTTGAGAATAAACAAATGTCCAAGTTTGAAATGGTTTATGAAATAGGATTGTCGGAAGAAGCAGCGTATAAAGACTTTATAGTGGTTGATTGTGATAAAAAGGTCATGAAGGCATCCAATATCTTAAAGTATGATGGGCAACGATTTATACAACTAGCATATAGATGGGTGCTTGGACGGGAAGCTGACAAAGAGGGCATGAGATCTAACCTAGAAGCTTTGCAAAATGGGTTTACATATAAAGAAATTATATTACACTCGTTGGTTAAATCAGAGGAAGCCCAAAATTGCCAGATAAAAATAAAAGGGTTATATAAGGCGTATATGATAAAAAAATTGAAATTAAAAATGAAAAAAATTCCTTTATTTCGAAAGCTGAATACTTTGAGAAAGCGGGTGTTAAAATAAATGGAAAAAAGAGAATTTGTCATTATGCATGAAACCGTAACGAGCCATGATGCAATTGGAAATGATATTGAACTAATGTTCAAAATATTGAATGAAAAACATCATTGTGTAGTATATGCGAATAATCGTTTAAATAAAGAAGTGGATTATATAGAGGAACAGGAACTGAACGGATTATTACAAAATAGCTCCGTTATTGTGATTTATCATCATAGTGTAAGATGGGATAAAGGGTATGAAAAAATACGAGGGGCAAAGGCGAAAATAATCATTCGGTACCATAATATTACACCAGAGGAATTTTTTGAACCATATAATCAATTTGCGTATGAACAATGTAAATTAGGAAGAAAGCAAACAGTGTTGATGCAAAAGGAATTGAGTGATGCATATTGGTTATGCGATTCAAGATATAATGCACAAGATTTGAAATATATTGATTCGGGAAGAATAGGCATTTGTCCACCATTTAACAAAATCGAAAGTTGGAGCAAAAACATTCCAGATGAAGCAATTTTGAAATCGCTTGTTGAATCGACGGTTTTGAATGTTGTTTTTGTTGGAAGAGTCGCACCAAATAAAGGCCACTTACTGTTGCTAGATGTGATACGAGCATATTGTGCTTATTATGATACTAATATAAAGTTACGTATAATAGGAAAATTTGACGAGGGGTTACCAGGGTACAATAATCTTGTAAAAGAAAGAATTCGTGCTTACGGTATCGCTCCGTTAGTGGAATTTGTGGGCGAAATAACAGATAGTACGTTAATGTCTTATTATTTGGGAAGCGATGTCATGGTTTGCTGTAGTGAGCATGAGGGCTTTTGCGTACCTGTAATAGAGGCGCAGAGTTTTGACCTTCCTGTTGTTGCGTTGAGAGAATGTGCAGTACCAGAAACAATTGGGAAGCATCAGTTGTTGTTTGACCGTAATCCATTAGAATTTGCAGCGGCATTGAAGGAAATTAAAGATAATAAAGAGGCAAGAAAGCTACTTATACGTTGCGGTAGAGTAAACTATGAGAGTAGATTTACATATTTCAATATTAGGCAACAGTTCTTAAAGGAAATTGAGAAGATGACGGAGGTAGTGTTATGAGAATAGCAATCGCTACAGTTCAAGTGCCATTCATAACGGGTGGAGCAGAAATACTTGTGGATATGCTTGCGAGTGAATTAAAAAAGAGAGGTCATCAGGTTGATATAGTTACAATTCCGTTTAAATGGTATCCGTGGAAATCATTAGTGAATTGTATGACAATGGGGCGTATGATGGATTTAACAGAGGTTAATGGCGAGAAAATTGATAAGGTTATTGCTGTGAAATTTCCTGCGTACTATGTGAAACATGAAAATAAAGTGATATGGCTTATGCATCAACATAGACAAGCGTATGATCTATGGGGAACGCAATATGGAGATTTGGATAAAACTTCAAATGGGGAAGAAATCAGGGATCTAATAACATGTTGCGACAATAAATATTTGAAAGAAGCAAAAAATGTTTTTACTATAGCTCAAACAACATCTGACAGATTAAAAGAGTATAATGATATTGATTCGAAAGTATTGTACCACCCACCTTTAAATTCTGACCAGTTACATTGTGATGAATATGGAGATTGCGTATTTTATGCGAGTCGAATTGATGCTATAAAGAGACAGCGATTGCTTGTTGAAGCGGCCAAATATCTAAAAACACCAGCGAAGATTGTTGTTGCGGGTGGCGGAAGTCAGGAAGAAATTAGATATTTGAAGAAGATAATTGAAGATAACAAGTTGCAGAAAAGAGTCAGATTGGCAGGCTTTATATCAGAAGAAGAGAAGATAAATTATTATGCAAAATGTTTGTGTGTGTATTTCGGTGCATATGATGAGGATTACGGATATATAACCTTAGAAGGCTTTTTTGCAAAGAAACCTGTTATTGTGCATAGGGATGCAGGTGGTCCGTTGGAATTTGTGAAAGATGATTACAATGGATATGTAATCGACGATGATCCGAAAGTGATTGCGGAGAAAATTGATTATTTATATAACAATAAAGAAGAAGCAAAAGCAACAACACCTTGTTTATTATCCACAAAAGGAGGAGTTCCTGTGAAACAAAAGAAGGATATCAAGAAAGTTCTGATTATCGGCTCCGGCCCCATCATCATCGGGCAGGCGTG
>USFH01000026.1 GCA_900553925.1 uncultured Clostridium sp. | reverse complement strand
TTGTTCCCGAAACGCTTGACACAAAGATATACGATGAAATAATCCCCGTCGAAAACGAGGATGCATTCAGAACCGGTGCGGCGATCGCACGCAGAGAAGGCGTGCTTGTCGGGATATCCTCCGGCGCTGCTGTATGGGCTGCAACCGAGCTTGCAAAGCGTCCGGAGAATGAAGGAAAGACAATCGTTGTATTGCTTCCGGATACCGGGGAGAGATATTTATCAACTTCACTCTTTGTATAAAAAAGGAATATTATGAAGAAAAAACTGATGCTCGGACTCCTTGCATTTGCGCTCCTTCTGACCGGATGCGGAAAGCAGGAGGACGGGACAATCCGA
Organism: uncultured Clostridium sp.; assembly: GCA_900553925.1. Lineage (GTDB taxonomy): Bacteria > Bacillota > Clostridia > Lachnospirales > Lachnospiraceae > Coprococcus_C. The sequence goes on along the minus strand of USFH01000026.1, from coordinate 18,133 downwards.
ATTACAAATGTGTCATATGATCCGACGCGGGAATTCTATGAAGCATATAATCAGATGTTCGAGGAACATTATCAGGATACATATGGCGGGACTGTGGAGGTTATCCAGTCACATGGCGGTTCCGGGGCACAGGCACGATCTGTGGTGGAGGGCTGTAATGCGGATGTCGTAACGCTCGCACTCGAACATGACATTACACTGATTCAGAATACCGGTCTGATCGATGCGGGATGGAAGGCTGAGTTTGCCGATGATTCATCCCCATATACATCGACGATCGTTTTCCTTGTAAGAAAGGGAAATCCGAAGCAGATTCAGGATTGGGATGATCTGATCCGTGAGGATGTGGAGGTTATCACCCCCGACCCGAAGAGCAGCGGTGGCGCCTGCTGGAATTTCTTGGCTGCTTTAAGCTATGCGAAGACGATATATAAGGAAGAATCCGGGCAGGAGGATTTCATGCGGAAGTTATACAGCCGGGTTTCTGTGATGGATTCCGGTGCCAGAGGCGCTACAACGACCTTCGTAGAGAACAAAAAGGGCGATGTGCTTGTGGCATGGGAGAATGAGGCAATCACAATCCAGAATTCTTATGCCGGTGAATATGAGATTATCAATCCTTCTGTCAGTATACTGGCACAGCCGAGTGTGGCAATCGTCGATGATAACGCGGATGCCAACGGCACCCAGGAAGTAAGCAGGCAGTATCTTGAATATCTGTACAGTGATGAGGCACAACGGTTGATCGGAACCTATGGATATCGTCCGGCCGATGCAGAAATCCTGAAGGAATATGCAGATAAATTTGATCTGACTATCGACCTGTGGAGTATCGATGATTTTGGAGGATGGGACAACGCCTATGAAACGTATTTCGATGATGGTGCATTGTTCGATCAGATCTATAACCATTCGTAGAGGAAAGAGTACAAAGTGATGAAGAAAGCAAAAAAGACGCGTGTGATTCCGGGATATCATCTGACATTTGGAATCGTAATTACATTATTATCCCTGATCGTGCTGATCCCGCTTGCATCGGTGCTTGTCTATGCACTGAAGCTTTCGCCGGGGGAGTGGTTCCGGCTTATCATGAAGGAAAATGTGAGAAATGCATTTCTGACAAGTATCGGATGTTCCTTCCTGGCAGCTGTGATTAATACCGTGTTTGGACTGATCCTTGCGTGGACACTTGTCAAATATGAGTTTCCGGGGAAGAAGCTGTTAGATGGATTCATCGAGCTTCCGTTTGCGCTACCGACTGCGGTTGCAGGTATCACGCTTTCAAAGCTTTTTTCGGACAGTGGATTTTACGGGAAGATATTCGCGAAGCTTGGAATCCAGATTGCTTACACGAAGACCGGACTTGTGATCGCACTGATCTTTGTCGGAATCCCGTTTGTTGTGCGGGCGGTACAGCCGGTATTAGAGAAGATGGACGGACAGTATGAGGAAGCGGCGTTCATGCTTGGCGCAAGCCGCAGGAAAACATTTCTTGCCGTGATCCTTCCGGAGTTACGACCGGCACTGCTGACCGGATTCGGGCTGGCATTCGCCAGAGGCATCGGAGAGTACGGAAGTGTCATCTACATATCGGGAAACAGCGCGAAGGACAAGACGCAGGTCATCTCGTATGTGATCATGCAGAAGCTTGGAATGATCGATTATGAGAGCGCCACAGCGATTGCACTGCTGATGTTAATTATATCGTTTGTATTGTTGTTATTTATCAATATCGTTCAGGCGAGACAATCTGCCAGAACAAATCTGCTTTAGTCAGTGTCTATGGGACGAAGTCCCATATTAGGATGACACTGACGACCTGCCGCAGAACGGATGTGAGGGGGCGATACATTATGAGGGAGGTAGAGGTATGAGTGAAAATGAGAAATTAGAGCGAAGCAGACGCCGGACAAAAATTATATTAATCACGATTACGGTACTGTTTATCGTGTTGATGCTGGTCGTGCCACTACTCTCTGTAATCGTCAATTCCCTGCGAGAGGGATTCGCATTTTACATCGAGTCGATCTCGACGGAGTATGTGCGACACTCGCTGCTTGTGACGCTGCTTGCAACCGGTATCGCGGTTGTTGTGAATACGATATTTGGAATCTGCGCCGCATGGCTGCTCACGAAGTTTTCCTTCCGTGGCAAACAGATTCTTGCAACTTTGATTGATATACCATTTTCAATCTCGCCGGTCATCGTAGGACTTGCCTACCTGATGACATTTGGCAGACTCGGATGGTTCTACCCGGTGATCCGGGCGTTTAATCAGCATTTTGGAACGGATGTGAGAATTGCATTTGCGATTCCGGGCGTAGTGCTTGCTACGGTGTTTGTCACATTTCCGTTTGTCTCAAGAGAGATCATCCCGGTATTAAATGTACAGGGAAAGGATGAGGAAGAAGCCGCTGCTCTGATGGGCGCAAAGGGATTCACGATATTTCGGAAGATCACATTTCCACATATGAAATGGGGACTGATCTACGGCATCATCCTCTGTACGGCGCGGGCGCTGGGAGAGTTCGGTGCGGTGAATGCGCTCTCGAAGACGCGAGGCGAGACATTCACCCTGCCGCTTGAGATCGATGCCCTGTATATGTCGGGGACGAAGACCTCAATCACCGCGGCATTTGCGGTATCTTCGATTCTTGTGATTTTAGCGATCATCTTACTGATTGCAAGAAATATTATCGAGCATAGAGGAAAAGAGAAGGAGCCGAAAGGAACAAGGTAGAGACTATGTATGTGGAAATGAAAAATATCTATAAAAAATATGGTGATTTCCTTGCATCGGACAACGTGAGCTTCGGCGTCGAGAAAGGAAAGCTGGTCGCTCTGCTTGGACCATCCGGAAGCGGAAAGACAACACTTCTCCGGATGATCGCAGGACTGGAGAATCCAAACGAAGGTGATATATTTATTGACGGCAAGCGCGTCAATGATATCCCGGCGTCAAAACGTGGAATCGGATTCGTATTTCAGAGCTACGCACTGTTCCGGTATATGACGGTGTATGAGAATGTCGCATTTGGATTGGAGCTTCAGAAGATGCCGAAGAAACAGATCAAGGAACGTGTGACCGAGCTGTTATCGCTGACCGGACTTTCCGGCATGGAGAAGCGGTATCCGAATCAGTTATCCGGTGGACAGCGGCAGCGTGTGGCATTCGCCAGAGCATTAGCTCCGAATCCGCAGGTACTGCTGTTGGACGAACCATTTGCAGCGATTGACGCGAAGGTGCGGACCGAGCTTCGGACATGGTTAAAAGAGATGGTCACAAAGCTTGGTATCACAAGTATCTTCGTCACTCACGATCAGGATGAGGCGGTCGAGGTTGCGGATGAGATTATCATCACGAACCACGGCGTGGTTGAGCAGATGGGAACACCGCTAGAGATCTATAAATCCCCGGATACCCCATTTGTGGCACAGTTTATCGGACGGTCATCTGTAGTGGAAGATTATGACCGGCTGAAAGGCTTTGAACGAATCCCGCATGCGGACAAGGCGGTGATCCGGCCGGAGTTCGTGAAGATCTCGAAAAGCGGAAAGCTTGACCGGTATATCAGTGCTGCCGAGCTTGGAACGGTCAAGGAAGTGATCTTCAAAGGAAACCGCATGGATGTCGTTGTCGATATCAACGGAATTGAGTTAACCGGCGAGCGGTCGCTCGAAAAAGATCTCGTATCCGTCGGAGAGACGGTACATGTGCTGATCTACCGGTTATATGTATTTGATGAAGAAAAGACATATTTGTTAGAGAATAAAGAGATGCAGGAGCAGGATGTATTCTACATCTAGTGAAAAGGAAAACTGGAAGGGAGTCGCTTATGAATATCGAGAACACAGAGCTTCTTCATACGGACGTGCTGATCATCGGAGGCGGAACCGCCGGATGCTATGCGGCACTTACCGTGCGGGAGAATTCCGATTACAAGATCATCATAGCGGAAAAGGCAAACATCAAGCGGAGCGGATGCTTAGCTGCTGGTGTCAATGCGATCAATGCCTATATCGTGAAGGGCAGAAAGCCGGAAGATTATGTGGAGTATGCGAAGAAGGACGCGGACAACATCGTGCGGGAAGATCTGCTTCTCACGATGTCCGAGGGCTTGAACCGTGTGACAGCGAAGATGGAACAGCTTGGGCTGGTCATCTTAAAGGATGAGAATGGAGAGTACGTCGCCAGAGGCAACCGGAACATCAAGATCAACGGCGAGAATATGAAACCGCTTCTCGCATCGGCAGTGGAAGCACTTACGGATGTCACGATCTTAAACCGGGTGAATATCACCGATTATCTGATCGAAGATAACGAGATCAAGGGTGCAATCGGATTTTCCATCGAGGAACAGAAAGTCTATGTGATCCGGGCGAAGAAAGTGCTTTGCGCAACCGGTGGTGCGGCAGGTCTGTACCGACCGAACAATCCGGGCTTTTCGAGACATAAGATGTGGTATCCGCCATTTAATACCGGAGCGGGATTTGCGATGGGAATCCTCGGCGGTGCCGAGATGACAACGTTCGAGATGCGGTTTATCGCCCTTCGTTGTAAGGATACGATCGCACCGACCGGAACGATCGCCCAGGGCGTTGGCGCGAAACAGGTAAATTCCCTTGGCGAGGTCTATGAGACAAAATACGGACTGACAACTTCGGAGCGTGTGTATGGCACGGTGATGGAAAATCTGCAGGGCAGAGGTCCTTGCTATCTCCGTACAGAAGGTATTTCAGAGGAACAGAACGAATCGCTGAAAAAGGCTTACCTGAACATGGCGCCGAGCCAGACACTGAAATGGCTTGAATCAGGCAGAAAGCCGAGTGAGCAGAATGTCGAAATTGAAGGAACCGAGCCGTACATTGTAGGCGGACATACCGCGAGCGGCTACTGGGTTGACACGAACCGCCAGACGACGATCAATGGATTATATGCAGCCGGAGATGTGGCAGGTGGATGTCCACAGAAATATGTGACAGGCGCGATGGTCGAGGGTGAGATCGCGGCGAAGCATATCGTACAGATGCTTGACGAGCAGGCAGGGACATCGGATGAGAGATCCGCAGATGCGGCACTCGATGCAAAGCTTCAGACAGTTGTGGATGATAAGATTACCGAATATATACATTACCTGAACAACCCTTCCGGAATGTTCACGACAGAGGCACTTGAGGAAGCGATGCAGAAGGTCATGGATAATTACGCGGGTGGAATCTCTACCCATTACCAGTTTAACGCAAAACAGTTAGAGCTGGCAAAACAGAAGATCAAGCAGCTGCAGGAGCTTTTACCAGATGTGAAGGCGGACGACATGCATGAGCTGATGTTTGTCTATGAGCTGCGGGAGCGATTGGTTGTATGCTTATCCGTGATCGCACATCTTGAGGCAAGAAAAGAGACACGATGGCACAGCTTCGCGGAGAATCTGGATTATCCGGAGAAGAGCGATGCGTGGTTAAAATATGTAAACTCCAGATACGAGGACGGCGAGATTAAAATCATCTTCCGTGATCTCGTTACATTGTAACAAGGGAGGACATCTATGAGCATCATCATTGATAAAGAAAAATGTAAGAAATGTGGAAAATGTGCAGTCGTCTGTCCGGGCAGCCTGATCGGCAAAAATCCGGATGGAACCGCATGCATGCGTTACCCGAAAGACTGCTGGGGCTGTTCTTCGTGTATCAAGGAATGCAAGTTCGGTGCGATCGCCTTATACCTTGGCGCAGACATCGGCGGCATGGGAAGTAAGATGACCGTGAATGCAGAGGACGGCAAGCTTTATTGGAACATCGAGAAACGGGACGGCACGACCGAACAGGTTGTGATCAACCAGAAAGAATCGAACAAGTATTAGATCGAAAGGAAGGTACAAGAGGATGGGACAGTTATCACATCTGGATGAATTGGAAGCAGAAGCGATTTACATTATCAGAGAAGTGGCAGCCGAGTGTGAGAAGCCGGTTATGCTTTATTCCATCGGAAAGGACAGCTCCGTCATGCTGCATCTGGCGATGAAAGCATTTTACCCGGAGAAGCCGCCATTTCCGTTCCTGCATGTCAACACGACATGGAAGTTCAAGGAGATGATTGAGTTCCGTGATTACATGGCGAAGAAGCTTGGCATTGAGATGATCGAGTATATCAATGAGGAAGGCGTAAAGCAGGGCATCAATCCGTTCGATCACGGCAGTGCTTATACAGACATCATGAAGACACAGGCGTTGAAGCAGGCACTCGACAAATACGGATTTACCGCAGCATTTGGTGGTGGCAGAAGAGACGAGGAAAAATCAAGAGCGAAAGAGCGTATCTTCTCCTTTAGAAATGAGCATCACGCATGGGATCCGAAGAACCAGAGACCGGAGATGTGGAAGCTTTACAATTCCAAGATCAAGAAGAAAGAGGAAGTCCGGGTATTTCCGCTTTCGAACTGGACAGAGAAAGACATCTGGCAGTATATCAAACGTGAGAACATCGAGATCCCATCGCTGTATTTTGCAAAGGTAAGACCGGTCGTATACCGGGATGGAAATATTATCATGGTAGATGATGACCGTATGAAGCTTCTGCCGGGCGAGAAGATTGAATACAAGAGCGTACGTTTCCGTACCCTTGGATGTTACCCGTTGACCGGTGGATGCGAGTCAACCGCAGATACACTGGATGCAATTATAGAGGAAACACTTTCAGCAGTTTCTTCCGAGCGTACAACGCGTGTTATCGACAACGAGGCAGCCGGAAGCATGGAACGAAGAAAACGGGAGGGATATTTCTAAGATGAGCGGATTATTAAAATTTATCACTTGCGGTAGTGTGGACGATGGAAAATCCACATTGATCGGACATATCTTATATGATTCCAAGCTGCTTTACGCAGATCAGGAAAAGGCACTTGAATTAGACAGTAAGGTGGGAAGCCGCGGCGGAGCAATCGATTACTCCCTTCTGTTAGATGGACTGATGGCAGAGCGAGAGCAGGGTATCACGATCGACGTTGCCTACCGGTATTTCACAACAGACAAGCGAAGCTTTATCGTGGCAGATACACCGGGACATGAGGAGTATACAAGAAACATGGCAGTCGGAGCATCCTTTGCAGATCTTGCCGTAATCTTGGTGGATGCCAAGCAGGGCGTACTCGTCCAGACAAGACGGCATGCAAGAATCTGTGCATTGATGGGTATCCGGTACTTCGTATTTGCAGTCAATAAGATGGATCTTGTCGGTTATGATGAGACACGTTTCCGTGAGATCGAGAAGCAGATTGCGGAGCTTACAAAAGAGCTGTCACTTCCCAATGTAACGATCATTCCGGTTTCTGCAACCGAGGGCGATAACGTTACAACAAAGTCAGAAAATATTCCTTGGTATACAGGCAAGGCATTGCTTCCGTATCTCGAGGATATTGATATTGCAGAGGATGACAGCGAGCAGGGATTTTATATGCCGGTACAGCGTGTGTGCCGTCCGGATCATACGTTCCGTGGATTCCAAGGTCAGATCGAGCATGGAAGTATTCATGTGGGTGACGAGATCACAACACTTCCAAGCAACGAGACAGCGAAGGTAAAGAGCATTTACATCGGTGACAAGGACAGCGAATCCGCAGTGAAGGGACAGCCGGTTACCATCCAGCTTGACCGAGAGGTGGACGTATCAAGAGGCTGTGTTCTGACTGTCGCATCCGGTGCGAAGGTTGCATCATCCATCACAGCAACACTGCTTTGGATGGATGATGAGGAACTGCAAAACGGCAGGAATTTCTTCTTCAAGCTCGGCACGAAGATGATCCTTGGTGCCGTGACGGATATCGAATATGCGATCGATGTCAACACTGGCGAGAAAAAGAAGGTTAGCAGCTTAAGCAAGAATGAGATTGCGGTCTGCAAGATCTCTCTGGCAGATAAAATCGTGGTCGATGAATTTAAGAATCATAAGACACTGGGCGAGTTCATCCTGATCGACCGTGTTACAAATATGACTTCTGCCTGCGGTGTCGTAGAGCAGGTACATACCGAGGAAACCGGATTGTACGAGGGCAGAGTTGACAGAAATACAAGAGCCGCATTAAAGAGCCAGAAGGCAATTACAGTGAAGTTCGTGGAAGGAAAGACGATTAACCGTGCGTATGTCGAGGAAGTGGAGAAGGCACTGAGCATCGAAGGACGTCATACATACCTGTACGCACCGGCCGATGGCGAGGCGATTGAGACCGTTGTGAAGCATCTGCACCGTGCCGGACTTGTCGTATTACTGCTTGTCAATGAGAAGCAGGACAAGACACTTACCGGAACCTATGATCTCGTATTTACAGGCGATGCAAAAGAGGAAGAAGTAAGCAGGCAGATAAGAACCGCATCCGCATATGAGGGTACGATCGTTGCAGGACGAGATTATATTTAGGAGGCGCTGGTATGAAGTTTAATACAAAACTTTTACATGGAAATAAAATGGGCGATGCCAATACCGGCGCGACACTCACACCTGTGTATCAGTCAAGTGCCTTTTACCAGCCATCTGCGGAACAGCACGAGAAGCTGTTTCACAATAAGGCAACCGGATTTTCGTATACGCGAATCAACAACCCGACGATCTTTTCCTTTGAGGAACGCATGACGACACTGGAAGGCGGACTTGCATCGGTTGCCTGCGCATCCGGTATGGCAGCCATCACGAACGCTCTTTTGAACATCGTGACATGCGGACAGGAGATCGTCGCATCGACGAGTCTGTATGGCGGTTCGATTGATGTGTTCCATGATTTCGAAGCATTTGGAATCAAGACGGTGTTCGTGGATATCAGCGATGTGAATGCGGTCGAGGCAGCTATCAATGAGAATACGCGTGTGATATTCGCAGAGACGATCGGCAATCCGAAGCTCGATGTCGTGGATATCGAGGCACTTGCCGAACTGGCACATCAGCACAATCTGCCGCTTGTGATGGATAACACCGTGGCAACGGCATATCTGGTAAAGCCGATTGAGAAGGGCGCAGACATCGTTGTCAATTCCACATCGAAGTACATCAATGGTAACAGCAACGCGATCAGCGGTGTGATCACAGAAAGCGGACGGTTCAAATGGAACAAGGAGAAATATCCGGGGGTTGCAGAATACGCGCGATTTGGTAAAATGGCTTATACAGCAAAGCTTCGGAATGGGTTGTTCCGCAATACGGGAGCCTGTATGGCACCGCAGACGGCATTTTACAATCTGATTGGAATGGAGACGCTGGGACTTAGGATGGAGCGTGCCTGCAGTAATGCAAAGGCGCTTGCAGAGTTTTTGAATACATACCCGGATATCACGGTGAACTATCCGGGGTTAGCCTGTAGTCCCTGGCATGATGTGGCAGATAAGGTGCTTGCAAATGGATATGGTGCAATCTTAACGATCCGTGTAGGATCAAAGGAACGTGCATTTTCCGTTATCAACAACCTGAGTATTCCAAAGATCGTATCGAATATCGGAGATACGAAGACGTTGATTATTCATCCGGAGTCAACGCTGAATGCACATAGTACAGAAAAAGAAAAAGAAGATGCAGGCGTCTTCGACGATCTGATCCGAATCAGTGTGGGCATAGAGGATATCGAGGATCTGATCGAAGATTTCAAAGCGGCACTCGCTTAGACGTTAGGGCATGCATTACCAACAGGAGGATGAAAAGAGATGGCAGTTGATTATGCAGCATTAAAAAAAGGTGGATTTATGAGACAGAAGCAGAAGAACAACTTCTCGCTTCGTTTACAGGTAGTCGGAGGAAATCTGACGGCGGAAAATCTGAAGAAGATCGCCGAGGTAGCAGAAAAATATGGGGATGGACATGTCCATCTGACATCGAGACAAAGTGTGGAGATTCCATTTGTCAAGCTTGATGATGTGGAGGAAGTAAAGGCAGAGCTTGCCAAGGGCGGCTGTAAGCCGGGCGTGTGTGGACCACGTGTTCGTACCGTAACGGCGTGTCAGGGTAATCAGATCTGTCCAAGCGGAAATATTGATACTTACGATATCGCGAAGAAATTAGACGCACGGTATTATGCGAGAGAATTGCCGCACAAGTTCAAGTTCGGTGTGACCGGATGTCAGAACAACTGCTTAAAGGCAGAGGAAAATGATGTCGGAATCAAGGGCGCATGTGTTGTTTCTTACGATGAGCCAAGCTGTATCATGTGTGGTGTCTGTGTGAAGGCGTGCCGCGAGAATGCGATCACGATCGAGGATGGCAGGCTGACACTCGATACAAGCAAATGTAATTACTGTGGCAGATGTGCCAAGGCGTGTCCGACAGATGCATGGAAGGGCGAGAGCGGATATCTCGTATCCTTCGGTGGTTTGTTCGGAAATCAGATCTGCAAGGGAGAATCCTTCCTTCCGGTTATCACATCGGAGGAACAGTTATTCCGTGTGACAGATGCAGCCATTCAGTTTTTTGATGATTACGCAAATCCAAGTGAGCGTTTCCGTTTTACACTGGAGCGTGTTGGAATCGATAAATTTAAGGAAGTTATAAAGGAGGCTTATAATGGGTGATTTTGAGATTGATGAGAGAGTTGATATCACAGATGTTGTCTGCCCGATGACATTTGTAAAGGCAAAGGTAGCAATGGAAGAGCTGGAGATCGGTCAGGTGCTTGCAGTTACCATGAACGATGGTGAGCCGGTGCAGAACGTACCACGAAGCTTCAAGGAAGAAGGACAGCAGATCTTAAAGCTGATCGATAACGAGAACGGCACATACGATCTGATCGTGAAGAAGATCGAAGAGTAGGAGGCAGCGATGGCAAAACGAGTAGGAAACGCAGAATTTGAAGCGGAAGTACTGAAAGAGAAGCTTCCGGTGATCGTAGAGTTTTATTCTGACAGCTGCATTCCATGTAAGCAGTTATCACCGATCCTAGGCGGGATCGAGGATGATTACGAGGATCAGGTCAAGGTTGTCAAGGTCAATGTGAATTTCGACGCAGACCTTGCAGGAGAATATCAGGTGATGGCATCCCCAACGATACTTTTCTTCAAGGATGGCAAGGAAGTTGACCGTATCCGCGGACTGGTAAAGCGACCGGAGCTGGAAGATAAAGTGAAAAACGTATTGAATTAAAGGAGGATAAATAAATGACAGTTGTAGTGGCAGGCGTTAAGAAGGAAGTAGAAGCAGGAACAACCATCGCAAAGCTCATCGTAGATGAGAAGGTGGAGAATCCGGATTATGTAACAGTTACCGTCAACGATGACTTCGTTGACAGCGACGCATTTGACAAGACAGAACTGAAGGACGGAGATACGGTAGAGTTCCTGTACTTCATGGGAGGAGGCGCATTTTAATGGCATTTACGAATGAACAGATGGAACGTTACAGCCGTCATATCATTCTGCAGGAAGTCGGTGTGAAAGGACAGAAGAAGCTGATGAACGGCAAGGTTTTAATCATCGGTGCCGGAGGTCTCGGTGCACCTGCAGCAATGTATCTGGCAGCAGCCGGCGTTGGTACGATCGGTATTGTCGATGCCGATGAGGTTGACCTTTCAAATCTGCAGAGACAGATCATTCATGGAACTGCCGATGTAGGCAAAGCGAAGGTAAAATCCGCAAAAGAGACAATGAATGCGATGAACCCGGACGTCACAGTCAATACATACCGTGAATTTGTAACCTCAGAAAATATCATGGATCTGATTAAGGATTACGATTTCATCATTGATGGAACCGATAACTTCCCAGCGAAGTTCCTTATAAATGATGCCTGTGTTATGGCGAAGAAGCCATTTTCCCATGCAGGTATCATCCGTTTCAAGGGCCAGCTTATGACATATGTGCCTGGAGAAGGCCCTTGCTATCGTTGTGTATTCAAGAATCCACCACCAAAGGATGCAGTTCCAACCTGTAAGCAGGCTGGCGTCATCGGTGCGATGGGAGGTGTCATCGGAAGCTTACAGGCGATGGAAGCAATCAAGTACCTGATCGGCGTCGGCGATCTGCTCACAGGCAAGCTTCTGACTTTTGATGCATTGAAGATGGAATTCCATACGATCAAGCTTCCGGATAACCATAAGACATGTGCAATCTGTGGCGACCATCCGACGATTCACAAGCTGATTGATTATGAACAGGTCGAGTGTGACGGAAAGTAGGTAGAGCAATGTTAGTGATGACAAAAGCAGATTATGAGAAGATATTAGAGCATTGCAAGAAGGGGCTGCCAAATGAATCCTGTGGATTGATCGGCGGTGTCGTTGAAGATGGAAAGAGATACATCAAGAAGGTATATCTGCTCACGAATATCGATGCGAGCAACGAGCATTTCTCGATGGATCCAAAGGAGCAGCTTGCCGCAGTCAAGGATATGCGCGCAAATGGATACCAGTTGCTTGGCAACTTCCATTCTCATCCGGAATCCCCATCACGTCCGTCCGAGGAGGACAAGCGTCTGGCATATGATTCTAAGGTGAATTATCTGATCCTTTCTTTGATGGATTTTGAGAACCCGGTATTGAACGCATTCAATATTGACGAGGGAAAAAATGTAACCAAGGAAGAACTTGTAATCGAATAAGATTATTTGAGCGGCAGGAAGGGGATTCCTGCCGTTTCTGCGTGGTGAGTTGGAAATAAGAGCAATTTCTAAGGTTGAATGAAAGAAGAATGTCAATTATAATATGCAGTATGTATATGAATAAAAACAGTTAACAGGAAGAAGCACCTATGATATGCATCAGTATCACACATAAGAATTTAACTGCGGCGAAGCGGGAGTGCTTTGCCTGCAATGATGAGGAACAGATAAAACTGGCAGACACCGTGGCGAAGGCATATCCGGAAGCCGGGTTGATTTTACTTATGACATGTAATCGAAGCGAGATCTATATGAGTGGCACAGACACGGATTTTGTATGGCTGGAACAGCAGTTTGCGGACACGAAGAAATTTTCGGTTGAGGCACTGAAGGGTGCCGCTATGCGGTATGAAGGAAGAAGCTGCCTGACACATCTGTGCCGCGTAGTCTGCGGGCTGGATTCGGCTGTGCTCGGAGAGGTTGAAATCATCCGGCAGGTCAAGCAGGCATATCTTGCAGCGAAAGAATGCGGGCAGACCGATGCAGAGATGAATATGGTGTTTCAGGGGGCATTGCGGCTTGCAAAGGAAGTGGCTGAGACATCGCAGATGACACGTCTGCCGGTATCGGTTGGCACGCTTGCATGTACGGCAGCGTTGGAGTTTGGTGAAGGAAAAAATGTCCTCATCATCGGAGCTGCCGGGCAGATGGGAAGCATCGTGATGCGGGATCTGCTCGATGCGGATGTGCAGGTACAGATCGTCGGGACAAGCCGGAAGCATAAGCAGGCATTGCAGAAAATCCTCTCGCATGAGCGGGTGCAATGGGTGCATTACGACCAGCGGTATGAATATCTAAACTGGGCGGATGTGATAATCAGTGTGACGAACAGTCCGCATTATACATTTCTTGCAGATAAGGTAGCGGAAGTACGGAAGAAAACGAAACCACAGTTGTTCTTAGACCTTGCGATTCCACGGGATATCGATGCAGAGATCGGGACACTTTCCGGCTGCGAAGTGAAAGATCTGGATTACATCAAGTCGCTTGCGACAGAGAACAATCGGAAGAAGCTGTCCGAGGCGAAGAAAATCGAACTGCTTATCGAGGAGCATGTAGATGAGATGCAGAAGCTGCTTGCTTTTCGTACATTTGTCGGGACGAGGAAGGACATCACGGAGAAGCTTGGCGAGAAATCCGCGATGTGGCTTTTGTACCGGTTGAAAGACATTTTAGATGCACAGGACTTAAATCACGTATTAAAGGGGATAGAAGATGGCGTATTTTCCATTCATGATACAACTCGATGATAAGAAATGTCTGATTGTAGGCGGCGGTGTAGTCGCGGCACGGAAGGCAGCACAGATGTGCGAATTTGGCGCGCGTGTGACCGTGGTAGCACCGGAGATTTGTGCGGAACTGCTGGCTATCGCAGATACGGAACGAATAGATGAAACAGCAGGCATAGTAGAAAATATTGATGGTAATTGCCAGAAAAAGCCGGAACGAATCCGGGTGTGGAAGCGGGAAGTCACAGAGTCGGACATTTCCGGCATGGACGTTGTAATCATGGCGACAGATGATGCGGAGCTTAATTCGCAGTATGCCAAGCTTTGCAGAAGCAGGCACATCCTGGTAAATGTGGTTGATGTGAAGAAAGATTGTGACTTTTATTTCCCGGCAATCATCAAGCAGGGTGAGGTCGTTGTTTCGGTGTCTACCGGAGGCAGCAGTCCGATGCTTGCATCGAAGATCAAGAAGGATATCCGGCAGATGCTTCGGACAGACTATGGTCAGATTGCTGAAGAACTTGGTGCTATCCGTGAGGAAATTCTGGCAGAGGGGCCGGATGAACGGGCAAGAAAACGAAGATTTGCAGCAATTGTGGAGGCAAAAATGCAGGAACAGAGAATCCGGATCGGAACGCGGGGGAGTAAACTTGCGCAGATTCAGACAGATATGGTGATTGAACAATTAAAGAAGCATTACCCGGATGTGCGGTTTGAGAAAGTGATCATGACGACAAAGGGTGACAAGCAGAAAGAGGCGGCAATCAGTTCCTTTGGCGGCAAGGCGGTGTTTGTAGAAGAAATCGAAGAAGCCCTGCTGGATGGTACGATCGATCTGGCGGTACACAGCGCGAAGGATATGCCGAATCCATGCAAGAAGGGGCTTGGCATCGCGGGGGTTCTGCCACGCGCCTGTGTGCAGGATGTGCTGATCTATCGTGCGGGTACGGATATCCGGTCGAAGGATACATTTACCGTGGGAACCGGAAGCCTGCGCAGACGCTGTCAGATCAAGGAGATATACCCACAGGCAGCGTGTATGGAGCTTCGCGGAAATGTCACGACGCGCATACAGAAATTGCGGGATGGCTTATATGATGCAATCATCCTTGCGGCAGCGGGAATCGAGCGGTTAGGTATCGAGAAGGAGCCGGATTTAGTCTATGAATATCTCGATGTAGATGCGATGCTTCCGGCAGCCGGACAAGGCATTATCGCAATCGAGGCGTGCGAGGGAACACTTCCGTATCGTATGGCACAGACGATCAGCGATGCGGAAACAGAGGTCTGTCTGCGTGCCGAGCGTGCGGTTGTCCGTGAGATGGAAGCGGGCTGCCATGAGCCGATCGGTGTATATGCGACATGGAAAAATGAGAAGAAGCTTTGTGTACGTGTGATGAACGCCAGAAGCGGAAGCATCGAGCGTGAGACATTTGAGCGTGAAATAAAAGACGTGAAATGAAAGACACACAGTAAGCGAGCGGTTAAAAACTTTATAAATTAAGCATAAAAACACTTGACAAAACGGTTAGGATATACTAACTTATACACAGAGTTAGGAAAAGCTAACTCTAGTGTAAATCATTGTGGCTCCTTTGAAATATTACAAAATGGAAGGCTGGCTACCTGCCATGTTTCGAAGGAGCAATAAAAATTTTGGAGGTGTTTTATGGATAAGGTTTATATCGTTTTTTGGACACAAGGTGGAAATACAGGTGCGATGGCATCTGCAATTGGTGACGGCGTAACAGCAGCCGGGAAAGAGCCTGTGTTCCTATCTCCTTCTGAGGCAGACATCAACGAGTTGAAGGATCTTCCGGGATTTGCAATGGGATGTCCGGCAATGGGAGCAGAGGTATTGGAAGAGACAGAGATGGAACCTTTTGTTGCAGAAGTGGAAGGCATCGCAGCCGGAAAGCAGATTGCGTTGTTCGGTTCTTATGGCTGGGGCGACGGCGAGTGGATGCGTGACTGGGTTGACCGTATGACAGCAGCCGGCGCAAGCGTGATCGACGGAGAAGGTCTGATCGCACATGAGGCACCGGATGAGGAAGCGGTTGCAGCTTGTAACGAACTCGGAAAGAAACTTGCAGCAATTTAAGTATCTGATATATATGGGATTTGAAGAAAGCTTAATCCGGAATGCGGCTCCGACCTTAGCAGGGATTAAAACAGCAAATTTATATAATTTCCGATTTAAGAATCTACGGGAATGCATAGAATCGATTCATAGGATGAACAAGCGTCTCAATCAAAAGGGAATCTATATAAAGCTCATGAAAAATGTAAAGGATTTCTACCTGCTTTATGTGTATCGCAAATCGAAGCTGGAAGATCGAATCGCGGATCCGGAAGTGTATACATTTCTACAAAACTATGGTTATAGAGATTCTGGAAATCTTGCTTCTTACATAGAGAAATTGAAGGAGCGGATCAATACGGAACCCTGTTTCCCACATGAAATCGGTGTATTTCTCGGATATCCGATTGAGGATGTAAGGGAGTTCATCGAGAAGAAAGGGGAAGGCTGTGCTTATTGCGGCGAATGGAAGGTGTATCATGATGTTCCTGCGGCCATATCATTTTTCTGCAAGCTGAAAAAGTGCAGGGATGTGTATGCACGGGTATACGAAGATGGCAGAAACATATATGACATGACGGTCCGTGCATAAAATTGAGAATATGCATCCGCCCATTATTATAGGGAATGAGTGAATCTATATGGCGTATGTGGGGATTATTTATCAGACAGAAACAAGTATGAAAGGAAGTAGTAACATGTATTTAGAGATTGAAAAAGTATATGGAAGAGAAATTCTTGATTCCAGAGGAAATCCTACGGTTGAGGCAGAGGTTACTTTGATCGATGGAACAGTTGGACGTGGAACCGCACCATCGGGTGCATCAACCGGAGAATTCGAGGCGTTGGAGCTTCGTGACGGTGACAAGTCAAGATATCTTGGCAAGGGAACCACAAAGGCAGTGGATAATATCAATACAAAGATTGCAGATGTGCTTGTAGGTATGGATGCTTCCGATATTTATGCAGTAGATGCAGCGATGCTTACACTCGATGGCACAAAGGATAAGTCTAATCTTGGTGCAAATGCAATTCTTGCTGTATCGATCGCAACAGCAAGAGCCGCATCTATCGCACTTGACATTCCGCTTTATAAGTTCCTTGGCGGTATTCAGGGTACAACACTTCCGGTTCCAATGATGAATATCCTGAATGGTGGTGCACATGCAGATTCCGCTGTTGATACACAGGAGTTCATGATCATGCCGGTTGGCGCTCCTTCCTTCAAGGAAGCTCTTCGCTGGTGTGCCGAAGTGTTCCATGCATTGAGAGGTCTCATCAAAGATATGGGAGATGTAACAGCCGTTGGCGATGAGGGCGGATTTGCACCGAATAAGCTTACGTCTGATGAAGAAGCAATCGAGAAGATTCTCGAGGCAATCCGTGTGGCCGGTTATGAGCCGGGAAAAGATTTCATGATCGCTATGGATGCAGCATCATCTGAGTGGAAGTCTGAGAAGGGAATCGGGTATTACAAGCAGCCAAAGTCCGGCAAGGAATATACATCCGATGAGCTGATCGCGCATTGGGAGTCATTGGTTGACAAGTATCCAATCATTTCCATCGAGGATGGTCTCGATGAAGAGGACTGGGAAGGATGGAAGAAGATGACAGCCCAGATCGGACACAAGGTTCAGCTTGTCGGAGATGACCTGTTCGTAACAAATACAGAGAGACTTTCCAAGGGAATTGCCATGGGCGCAGCGAACTCTATCCTGATCAAGCTGAATCAGATCGGATCAGTTTCCGAGACATTGGAAGCAATCAAGATGGCTCACAAGGCTGGCTATACAGCTATTTCATCCCACCGTTCCGGCGAGACGGCTGATACAACGATTGCAGACCTTGCAGTTGCATTGAATACCTGCCAGATCAAGACAGGTGCGCCGTCAAGATCTGAGCGTGTTGCAAAGTACAACCAGCTGCTTCGTATCGAGGAAGAACTTGGCGCAGCAGCAAGCTATCCGGGCATGAAGGCATTTAACGTAAAGAAATAATAATGAAATATAATAAATGAGAGACAAGGCGGGCAATGAAGCAGATTCATTGCCCGTTTTTCGCGATAATCCGTCGTGCAGAAATTGCGCCTGTGTGAATTTCTCTGATGGACTATATTTAACGAGCCGGTTGGAGAGAAGTCACTATAAAAGTCTTGGCATACGGAAAATTGTTTATTATAATTAGAGTATAATCGTGTCAAGG
>USFH01000025.1 GCA_900553925.1 uncultured Clostridium sp. | reverse complement strand
TGATATATGGAATATGGTTGTCTGCAAGTGCGTGAACCGCTGTCTCGTAAGTGGAACGCGGGTATCCCCGGCGGATATATTCCGCTGTTTTCTCATGCATCGTCTGCAGTCCAAGCTCGATCCAGATGAATTTGCCGTGCGCAGCGTATTCTTTTTGCAGTCTTGCAAGAATTCCGATCACCGTCTCGGAAGATTCCGTTCCCTGACGCCTGTCCCCTGCTATGGTTTCCACATGTTTCTCACTTATGGATATGCCCGGAATCCCCAGACAATCCGGTCTTGTCGCGATGCTGATTCCGACGACGGATTCCTCTTCTAACGCCTCCCGCCAGATGCGTTCTAAGTATGCCGGATCTCCATACGTGTTCGTGTATGCCTGAAAATAAATGACAAACTTCTCCCCGACCTTCTTGTGGAACTTCGCCATTCCACGTTCTATCTGCCGCCTGACATCAAGCGTTTTGCGCTCCACATCCACGCAGCTGCCCCGACGGTCATATTCCTTATGATAAACCTCTGTCGATGCACCGCGCGAATCCCACTTCGACCGGTGTTCGTACACGCAGCCATCCGCCGAAGCACCACCGTGCAAACTCCTCTGTGACCGATGTTCATACACACAATCCGTCATCGAAGCACCAACCGAATTCTGTCCATCCTGCCTGCTCCCCCCCGCGATCGGCACCGCGAAATCGCCGCTTCCGCCGGCACTACAAAAAATACACCCACGTCCACCAAGTGTACCATCACGGTTCGGGCAGGTAAGCCCTGCGTCGACCGCAATCTTGTACACCTTCTGTCCATAGGTGTATTTCATATATGCATCCAATGAATAATACGGCTTATCCAGCCATTTTTCCTGTCTCATAATCTCTACCACTGATAATGATGCAACTGTCCTTCTGTCTCAAGTCCCGGGAAATCCAACTGTCTTAACGCCTCGTACAGCACGATACCAACCGAGTTCGATAAGTTCAGGGAACGCTCGCCCGGCATCATCGGGATGCGCACGCAGGTTTCCTTATTCTGAAGCAGGATCTCCTCTGGAATGCCTCTGCTCTCGGCGCCAAACATAATAAAGCAGTCATCTTCGTATTTCACATCGGTGTATTTCTGCTTTGATTTTGTCGTTGCCATATAAACCTTCGCGCCCGGATTCTTCGCCAGAAAGTCGTTGTAATCGTCATAGCGTGTTACATCCAGACGATCCCAGTAATCCAGTCCCGCGCGCTTCACCATCTTGTCATTTAGTAAAAATCCCAGCGGCTCGATCAGATGCAGACGTACCCCCGTTGCCACGCAGGTACGCCCGATATTCCCTGTATTTGCCGGCATCTCCGGCTCATGTAATACAATATTTAACATGTCTTTTGCTCTCTTAATCGTCCAATAAATCTCTCTAATCTTCCCATTGCTTCTTTGAGCTGTTCAATCGAGTATGCGTAAGAGATACGCAGGAAGCCTTCGCCACAGTCACCAAATGCAGTGCCCGGCACTACTGCCAGCTCTTCCTCACGGAGCAGTCTCGTTGCGAATTCATCACTCGTGATGCCAAACTCCTTGATGCATGGGAACACATAGAATGCACCATGCGGCTCAAAGCACGGAAGTCCGATCTCCTCGAACTTCTTCAGCAGGAACCGGCGTCTCTGGTCATACGACTTGCACATCTTCTCGATATCCGCATCGCCATTCTTGATTGCCTCGATGGCTGCATACTGGCTCGTCGTCGGCGCACACATAATTGCGAACTGATGGATCTTTGTCATCTGGTGTGCGATTACCTCCGGAGCAAGTGCATAGCCAAGTCTCCATCCGGTCATCGCATACGCCTTGGAAAAACCGTTGATGACGATCGTCCGCTCCTTCATGCCCGGCAGGGATGAAATCGAACAGTGCTTCTCGCCGCCATATGTAAGCTCGGAATAGATCTCATCGGAGATCACATAGATATTCTTCTCCTGACAGATCTTCGCGATCGGCTCGAGATCCTCCTTCGTCATGACTGCACCTGTCGGATTGCTCGGGAATGCAAGAATCAGAATCTTCGTCTTATCCGTGATTGCCGCAAGCAGCTCCTCCGGTGTCAGACGGAACCGGTTCTCATTTTTCAGTTCAATCGTAACCGGCACAGCACCGATTAACTGTACGCAAGGCACATAGGATACATAGCAAGGCTCCGGGATGATAACCTCGTCCCCTGGATCAAGCATGGCACGAAGCGCCACATCGATTCCTTCACTACCACCGACCGTCAGCAGCGCTTCGTTCTTGTAATTATATAATACGTTATATTTTCTCTGATACCATTTACAGATTTCCTGACGTAGCTCAATCAGTCCGGAATTCGAGGTGTAAAATGTCCGTCCCATTTCCAGCGAACGGATACCCTCGGACCGAACATGCCAAGGTGTATCGAAATCCGGCTCACCAACACCGAGTGAGATTGCATGCGGCATCTCGCTTACAATGTCAAAGAACTTCCGGATTCCAGATGGTTTAATCTGTTCTATCGTTTTTGACAATGGATTTCTCACGGTGCGATTACCAACCTTTCGTCCTGACTTGGTGTCTGGAAAATAACACCGTGGTCTTTGTATTTTTTCAGCACAAAATTCGTGGATGTTGCAATAACATCCTCGATGATTGCCAGCTTCTCGGATACAAAATGCGAGATCTCCCGCAATGTCCTTCCTTGAATAACAACCATAAAGTCATACGCACCCGCAATCAGATAGACCGAATGAACTTCATCGAAATTTCTGACACGATCCGCAATCTGGTCGAATCCCGCTTCTCTCTGTGGTGTAACCTTGACTTCGATCATGGCTGTTACCATTTCCTCGCCAACCTTATCCCAGTCGATCATAGTATGGTATCCACAGATGATGCTCTCGTCTTCCATCGCCTTAATATCCGCTTCCACCGCGGCCTCATCCGCGCCGATCATCGCGGCGATATCCTTCACTGTCAGTCTGCTGTCGGTTTCGAGCAGCTTTAAAATTTCATTTCTCATCTTGTCTACCTCCTGTTTTATGTTTATACTGATAATGATATTTACAAAGCAGATACAAGCAATCCAACTACCATGGCGAACACAAGCACACCACAGATGATTGCCGCAATTCTCTTTGTCTTCTTCTTGTTACTGAAATCAAATAACATGGATTTTACCTCCTGAAAGGAATATTTTATGCATTATATTACAATTATCATTTGTTGTTCATTTCTGGCATTATGCTACGTTGTCTCACGAAATGTCTCCCGGTTTAAGAAAACACATGGTCAAAGCCATGAGGAGTTACTCGAACAGGAATCAAGGGCGAATTCCGTGCGCAAGGCAGACATCTCTGCACTTCCTTATGTAGAAATCCCTCTGGACGAGCTTCCGCTTGACGCACTGTCTGCATGCGGCTATTCCGCACTTGCGGAAAAACTGCGTGCATTGGCATCTGTGAAAATACTGAATCTTTCCATGTACACCAACACAGAACTGAAGCTGATGTATGGTCCCGCCAATCTCACAGCATTATCTGACTGCGACGATGCCTACACATCACTCATCATGCTCTTAAACAAGATCGGTGCATCGCTTCTCGAAGCAGACCGGCCGGACGACGCTGAGAAGTTTCTGTCATTTGCAATTTCTATTGGCTCTGATATTACTACAAGCTATACGATGCTTGCAACCCTTTATGCCAAAAAACATGATATAAAGCGCATCGATTGGCTGATTGGGATCGCGGATTCGCTCACTTCCCTATCCGGCAAAACAATCCAGAGCAATCTTCGCTCAATCAGATCCGGATTAAAATAACATCATGCTTTTCCTAACAGATAATTCATGAACTGCTGGGCAGTACGTCCGGACACACCACCATGGGAAAGCTCCCACTTGTTTGCCTCCGCCAGAAGCTCCTGCTCGGTAAGCCCGATCTCCGGATGCTTCTTCGCAAGTCCCAGTACGATATCATTAAATTCATTTCTTGACGGACGCGAATAACTGATTGTCACACCAAACCGGTTGACCAAAGAAAGTTTCTCCTGCATCGTATCGGAACGGTGCATGCCGTTATCGGTCTCCACATCATCCCGGTCATTCCACGTTTCCTTGATCAGATGTCTACGGTTTGAGGTCGCATAGATCAGTACATTATCCGGCTTCGTCTCAAGTCCGCCTTCGATCACCGCTTTCAGATATTTATACTCTATCTCAAATTCCTCGAACGACAGATCATCCATATAGATGATAAACTTATAATTCCGGTTCTTCACATGTGAGATCACGGCTGACAGATCCTTGAACTGGTGCTTGTAAATCTCGATCATACGCAGTCCCTGCTCATAATACTGGTTGATGATTGCCTTGATGCTGGTCGATTTACCCGTACCGCTGTCACCAAACAACAGACAGTTATTCGCTTTTCTTCCCTGTACAAATGCCTCTGTATTATCCACAAGCTTCTTCTTCTGGATCTCATACCCGATCAGGTCATCGAGCATCACCTTATCTGTGTTGTTGATCGCGATAAATTCCAGATCCTTCCCATCGTCATGGCGGATACGGAACGCCTTATTCAGGCCGAACATCCCGACTCCATACTGCTTGTAGAACGCTGTCATAATGTCAAAGATCTCATCGACACTTTCTGCCTCGCTGACACGGTCGCTGATATCACGCACCTTCTCACTGACATTCTGGTTATACATCTGTTCCTTCTTCGGCAGTGACTTGTAATTCGTGATTGTTGTGAAACAGTCAATGCCAAGATCCTTCTCAATCGGTGCAAAATCAAAATGGAACAACCGCTTGAAGATTGCATAATCATTTTTTGCAAATGCATTGACTGAGCCATCTCCTGCGCCAACCTTCTCGCAGGTAAGCGTAAATGAATTCTCATTTGTGATCAACAAAAACGCCAGATAATCCTGCCACAGATTCCGGTTGAAGCCATAGCTTGTTGCCACATCCAAAATCCGCTTGATCTGCTGGTAAATCCGTGTGACCAATTCCTCCTTGGTACTCGTCTTCTTCTCCCATGCCTCAAAAATATCCGCCATGGAATATAAGATACTGTCTTGCCCTAAATCACGATATAAAACGAGTCCCGGTACTTCTTTGTACATGTTGTTACATCTCCTTGTTTTGTTTTTTACTGTCCGTTTTTTCGACTTTTGATTTCATTGCAAAAAGCCGCTTGCCTGTCGATTCAAGTGGGACTACATCGTCCGGCACCTGTTTGTCATCAACATTAATCTCCCGTTTTTTTATTCTCCGGTACACGATTGACCGGAAATATGCATAAAGCACAGACACAAGCGGAATGAAGATAAACATTCCGACCACGCCCATCAGGTCTCCGCCGGCAATCACAGCCAGAAGCACCCAGATCGCGGGCAGATTAATGTCTCCGCCGACAAGCTTCGGATAGATAAAATAATTCTCTATAAACTGTAAAATAAAGAACAATAACACAAACCACAGCACCTGCTTCGGGTCAACAACCAGAAGCAGAAAGCATCCGATAAAAAGTCCGATAAATGCACCAAACACCGGTATCAATGCCGTAAATGCAATCAGAACGCCAATCGTAAGCGGATATTGTATGCCCGCGATTGCCATCGCAATCATAAACATGATGCCGAGGATGATACCCTCCCGGAACTGTCCGGTAAAAAACTTGGAGAATGTCGTACTTGCTATCTTACCGAACACCATCAGCTCATCTGCCATCTTTTCCTTGAATAACGCATAGATAACAAGCTTCGTCTGCCTGCCGAACTTCTCTTTCTGTGCCAGAATATATGCGGAAAAAATAATCCCGATAAATATATTTATGACGGTTCCAATGATGGATGAGAAAATAGAAACCGTCGCCGACATGATCTCTCCGCCGTTATCATTGAAGAACGAAAATATCTGGTCAAAATCCGGTTCAATGCCCGCAATCTTCTCCGATATTGCCGGAACATTCTTTGTATATGCAAGCGCAAGCTCCTTCACCCGGTTTACAAATCCGGGCAGAAGCTCTTTCACCTTTCCAACCGTATCCGCAACCTCCGGTACAACTACAAACAGCACAAGCGCTATAAAAAGCAGTGCCGCGATATACGTAAGCACCATGCTGATCGGGCGCCGGAACCGGTACAGGCGGTTTTTTTCATTCTTGAAGATCCCCTGTTCAATTCCGCGCATCGGAATATTCAACACAAACGCGATCCCGCATCCGATCAAAAACGGAAGCAACACAGAAAAAACCATACCGAAAAATCCGCTTATAATATGCAGATGATTCACTACAAATATCAGAAGTACCGTAAACGTAATAATCGCAAGTATCAATTGTACCAGATGTTTTTTGTCTTTCATTCTAATCTGCTGTATCCGTCATACAGCAAGCCTCCTTCTATTCTACCGGGTGATGCTGGCTCTCGCTGTCGATCCCGGTGCCGCGGCTCCCTTCGGTACGAGCACGATCTGGATTCCCTCCAGACGTTTCGCAAGACCGCTTGTTCCACTCATCTCACCATTCTTCGCCCAGTCTAACCATCCATAACTCTGTACATGTACACGGTAATATACGTCATACTGCTGTGCGGCCTGTCCTGTCAGGCGGATCCGGATTGCTTCGAGACGCTTTGCCTGCCCGGTTGTTCCGCTTACACTGCCATTGGCAGCCCAGCCCTGCCATCCATAAGTCTGCACGTGTGTCTGATACTCAATACCGCCATTGATCTTGCTATTCAAAAGAATCTGGATTCCTTCCAGACGCTTCGCGCGTCCGCTTGTTCCACTCGTCTGTCCGTCCCGCTTCCAGCCGGACTCCCAGCCAAACGACTGTACATGTGTATGATAATTTACAAGTCCGGGATATGCGGATACAAACGGCTGACTCGTCGGGATTCCCGGATTTGACCCCTTCGGCACGATTGCAATATTGATTGCTTCCAGCCGCTTCGCGAGTCCTTCCGTTCCCGCCATCTCACCATTCTTACTCCAGTCTAACCAGCCATAACTCTGCGCATGTACCCGGTAATATACATCATATTTATCCTTATTGGCACCTGTCAGCTCGATGCAGATACCTTCCAGTCGCTTTGCAAGTCCGGTTGTTCCGCTCAACGCACCATCGTATGCCCAGTCCTGCCAGCCAAACGACTGTACATGTGTCTTGTAACGGATACCAAGGTTCGCATCCCCGCTCACACGGATTTTGATTCCCTCCAGACGCTTTGCACTGCCGGTTGTTCCGGATGCCTTGCCGTTTGTCACCTCCGGCTGCCAGCCAAACGTCTGCACGTGTGTGCTGTATGAAACAGTGATATTGCTTGCCATATTCGAAACAGTCGGGTTGTTGACCACACTTGTCTCTACCTTGCTCCGGTAATAATTCCGTATATACTGTCCGGCAGTCGTCAGATCATCGACCGACCAGCCGCTCGTCTTCGAACAGCTGCTCTTAATCAGGGATGAGCTTCGATAATCGTTCGACAGACTCCATACACAGTAGCTTACCTTATAATCATCGCATCGTTTCATCCACTCTGCTGCCTTTGTCAGGTCCACGTTACCATTTCCGTCTGCCTGTGAAAGTCCAAACTCAGAGACGAATACCGGAAGACCCTTGCTGATTGCTGTGCCGATCTTACTTGTCAGCCAGCGGTTATGGTCGTTATCCGATGCGTAAAAATGAAATGCATACATCAGATTGCTATACCCGCGGATCGGATCATCTGCCGGCTCATAGGTGTGTCCCTGACTTCCAAGCTGCGACCAGGTCGGTGTTCCAACGATGATGACCGCATCACTATCGTATCTGCGGATCGTCGCGATCACAGACTCTGCGTAGGACTTGATATCGGACCATCTGCATCCGTTTGGCTCGTTGCAGATCTCATAGATTACATTATTATAGTTCGCATATTTCTGCGCCATCTCGGTGAAGAACGCATTCGCCTGACTCTGATAATTCTTCGGATTCGAAGTATTCCCATTTAACACATGCCAGTCAATGATTGCATACATGCCAAGCTCTGTCGCATAGGATACACCCTTATTTACTTCCTGCTTCATCTTCGAAGAATTCGACATATATCCGCCCTCTTCCACATACATGGCAAGACGGATTGCATTCACATTCCAGTCATCACGCAGAGTCTGGTATGCCGATTTGTTGTTATACTGTGCATACCACTGCAGGCCATGGGTGCTGACACCATGAATCTGAAATGCCTGTCCATACTGATCCACAAGCTGTGTTCCGCTCACCGATAACTGACCATGCAGTGCAACCGGGGTGGATCCCGCTGCCTCCACCTTCTTCTCCGGTGTAACCACGGCCACCACACTCAACACAAGTGCCAGCGTGAGCAGCCACGCCAATACGTTTTTCTTTAACTTTCTCATTTTGCATTACCCTCCCTTACACTTGCCGCATACACTTCGCGTTTTGAGATACCACGATCCTTTGCGACCAGCTTCATTGCTTCCTTCTTCTCTACTCCCTGTTCCATGTACATCTGAAGATGTTCTTCGATGCTCATTACCTCCCACTTGCGCTGCGCTTCCTTTTCAACCGTCTCCCACGACAGCCCTTCGATCACGAGGATGCATTCCCCTTTCGGTTCTTCCGACTCATAGAACGCCTGCGCCTCCTTCAGCGTCGTTTTCCGGAATGTCTCATGCTTCTTCGTGATTTCCCGGCAGATAGTAACCGACCGGTCGCCCAGCACATCGAGCAGCTCCTGTATTGTACGCTTCAACCGGTGGGGTGCCTCATAGACAACCATCGTCCGCGTCTCCTTCGCAAGCTCCGAAAGCACGATCTGACGTTCCTTCTTATCCATCGGCAGAAACGCTTCGAACGCAAACCGTCGGGTCGCCTGTCCGGATGCAACAAGCGCATTTATTGCCGCACACGCGCCAGGCACCGGAACGACTTTAATTCCTGCCTCATAGCACTGCTTCGTGATCTCCTCTCCCGGATCCGAGATTCCCGGCGTTCCGGCATCCGTGATCACTGCAATATTCATGCCTTCCAGCAGTTTCCCTACAAGCACTTGTGCTTTTTCATATTTATTATGTTCATGATAGCTTGTCATCGGCGTTTTGATATCAAAATGATTGAGCAGCTTGATACTGTTTCTCGTATCCTCCGCTGCAATCAGATCTACCTCTCCAAGCAGACGCACCGCACGATACGTCATATCTTCCAGATTCCCGATCGGTGTCGCGATCAAATATAATGTTCCAGCCATTTGTCTTACTCCGTTCATCTGCTGCAGCCACACCACACACGAATGACATATCGCAGCCTTCTCTCCACCGCCTGATCCGCCGTTTTCATGCATCCCTGCAGATTACACATTTCCATACCTGCTCAGCAGTTGCTCCGTATAGCTTCCATCCTTATTGTATACAACAAGCGCCGGTTCTACCTTGAGCATCGGTCTGCCGCCTTTGTTTCCTTCAATCAGAACCATATTCGGTTCCTTGTCCGCATACGGCTGCACCATGCACATGCGCTTCGGTTCGATATGGTACTCCATCATCAGACGCATGATCTCCGTAAGCCGGAAAGGTTTGTGTACCATGGCAAATGTACCACCCTCACCAAGCAGATACGCGGCTGCCTTCACAACATCCGCAAGCTCCATCAATATCTCATGCCGCGCAATATTCTTCGGTGAATTCTCATTTTCCAATCCGTGATTTCCCTTTATATATGGCGGGTTGCATGTCACCGCGCCGAAGCTTCCTGCCGGAAAAATCTCCCGCACATTCCGCATGTCTCCTTCGAGGATGGAAATCTCCTGTTCCAACCCGTTCATCTGCACACTGCGCTGTGCCATATCCGCACTGTAACTCTGTATTTCAAGTCCTGTAAAATGCGCTCCCTTGCCCCGCGCCTGCATGAGCATAGGAATAACACCTGTTCCGGTTCCAAGATCGATCACCTGCCGTCCGGGTGCGCCTGTCGCGAAATCTGCCAGCAAAACTGCATCCATGCCGAAACAGAATATATCCTTATTCTGTATGATATAATGCCCCCGGCACTGCAGGTCGTCGACACGTTCTCCCGGCTTTGCCCACCGGTTTTCCAACTCCTTAATCGTCATCGAGCTTTGATTTTCCTTCCTTGCGTTCCAGGCTTTCGAGTTCCTTCAGTTCTTTGTCAGATGCATTGTCTCTCTGGCCATTTCCACCCTTCTTGCCGTGTGGCTGACCTTTCGCACTGCCTTTTTTCTTTGGCTTGAACCGCAGCTCGTCCACCTTGTACTCTTCAATCTCAAACGTATCGTCTTCCTGCGCAACCTTCAGCTTCACCTTCTGCCGCAGAACACTGACCGCCGTTACCTCTCCGGTCTTTCCATCGAATGTACGCACAACATCCCCGATATTCGGCAGTTTCTTGTTCAAATATTCGTAGGTTTCCTGCTCGTGTGCCAGACAGCACATCAGTCTGCCACACACACCGGATATCTTCCCCGGGTTAAGCGACAGATTCTGTTCCTTCGCCATCTTGATCGACACCGGTCCGAACTCGGACAGATGCGTATTACAGCAAAGCTCTCTTCCACAGATACCGATGCCTCCCATGATCTTCGTCTCATCACGGACACCAACCTGTCTAAGCTCAATCCGCGTCTTGAATACCGCTGCCAGATCTTTAACCAGCTCGCGGAAATCAACTCTTCCGTCCGCAGTAAAATAGAACAGCACCTTACTGTTATCGAACGAATACTCCGCACCGATCAGCTTCATCTCCAGTCCGCGCTTTGCAATCTTCTCCTTGCAGATTCCCATAGCCTTCTTATTCTTCTCGAGATTTTCCGCGTGCTTCTTCTCATCTGCCTCTGTCGCGATCCGGATGATCGGCTTCAATTCTCCCTGCAGCTGTGTCTCATCCACTTCCCGTCTTCCGAGCACGACCTTTCCGAACTCTATGCCATGCTGTGTCTCCACGATTACATACCGTCCCGGATCGATCTTATAATTGAGAGGATTAAAGAAATAAATCTTCCCATTATCCCGAAAACGAACACCAATTACTTCTTTCATTCTTCCGTTGCCTCCTCTTTCAGGGTCAGAAGTAACAGCTCGATTGTCACCTCAAAATTCGCGTTTGCAAGCAGTCTCTGTTCTGCCTTCGCGATCGCATCGATTTTATCCTCAATGCTCTTAAATGTCAGCTTTCCCGCTTGTTTCTTCAGCGTGGAAAACTCATTTTTGAACAATATCTTATCCACATTGCCTGTAATCTTGATCATCATGGCATCCCGGTACCACATCATCATCAGATCCATGTAGTCGTTCATGGACATCTTGAACTGTTCAATATCCTTGACAGCTTTGCCGAGCGTCTCCACATCCATATCTCCAATATGCGTGAGGACATTCACAACGGAATCCACGATTTCCGCATACTCTTCATTTCCGGCAAGCTTGATTGCCTTACCCAGATTTCCCTGTGCAAAATCCAGACAGAAATACGCTTTCTCCTTCGTAAGTCCCATGACATTCATCAGGTATGCGAGCACATCACGCTCGCGGATCGGCTTCGTCTGCAGCTTCAGACATCTAGACTGCACCGTCTCTAACAGCTTGTCGAGATTCGTCGTAAGCAACAGGATCACCGCATATGCCGGCGGCTCCTCGATCGTCTTCAGGATCGCATTCTGCGCCTGTACGTTCAGAAGCTCCGCATCCGGAATCACATAGATCTTATATTTCCCCTTGTACGGCTTGACATCGACTGTGTTGACAAGCTGCTCCCGCACCTCGTCCACAGATATCAGGTTCGGTTTCTCATGCGTTACCGTAATAATATCCGGATAATTTCCGGTCGATATCTGCAGGCACGACTGGCAGTTACCGCATGGTTCGGTTCCACCCGCCTCACATTCGAGTGTATCTGCAAATGCATACGCGAGTGCCTTCTTACCGCTTCCGGCGTCTCCGCTTATAATATAGGCATGACCGACATTTCCGGTTTCAATGCTGCTCTTAAAATGTGCAATTATGTCCTCGTGGCCCACTATCTCCTTAAATCCCATAGCGTTCCCTCACTTTCTTCGTATTTTTATGTCGTAATATCAATCAGCAATCCGCGGATATCATCAATCTTACCGAGGATTGCAAGATGATCTTTTTCTTCCTTCATCAATTCCTGTGCCAGATCATCGAGGTTCTTATCGACCTGGCGGATAATTCCATACACCCGGTGTCTGCCCCGCCGGTCCAGGAAATTCTCTCTGGAAAATTCGTGTGCATTTGCCGCCACCTCGTTCATGAATTCCTTGATCGATGTGCGGTATTTCTTCATATCTTTGATATCCATGTGCTTGGCGATCTTCTCACCCTGCTCCTCGATATCCTTCATCAGTCCGGTCAGCTTCTCCTTCAGATCGGCTTTATCTATGTTGCGGATAAGAGTAAATTTGAACTCTTCGTCCGCCGCCTTCTGGCTCTTCGGTGCTTCCACCTGCGTCAATTGCTGCAGCTGGCTGATCTTCACATTGTTGTCCACTTACTCTCCTCCTTCCTCATGCGATAATTACGAAACATCATTTTTTCTAATTGCATATATTTTAATACTGATTCATTCTATATGCGATGTCTTGAAATCAAGAAGTTCTAAGTGCTCTGATATATTATTTTTCATTCCGTACGCAACCGCTGTCAATTCGCCATCCATGGCTCAATGACAGCTTGATTGAACATCGTGTTCAATCATTGCTGGCAAATCACAGAGCACTAAGAACTTCTAAATTTCAAACATATGCATATTTCACGAATCAGTATCAAAACATATTCAACCGACACATTCGTAGTTTCGTAATTATCCATCTGCTTCCCGTCAAGTTGCGTTGCAACTCACCTTGCGGCAAGCAGTTTCTCTACTTTCTCCACGATTGTCTTATGGATCGTCTCGATGTCCTGTGTGGCGTCGATCGTCACGATACGTTGCGGGGCAAGCGCAGCCAGATCCCGGTATCCCTGTGCCACCTTCCCGTGAAATGCTGTCGACTGTGCTTCCATCCGGTCAAGCTCTGCGCGTGATTTTGCACGGGCAAGTCCTACCTCCGCCGGCAGATCCAGGTGGATCGTCATATCCGGCCAGATTCCCTGCATTGCGAACCCATTCAGGTCATAAATCTCCTGAACGCCAAGTCCCCGCGCCATGCCCTGATAGACAGCGGAAGAATCCACGAACCGGTCACTGATGACCGCCTTGCCTGCCTCAAGTGCCGGTCTGATCACCTGTGCCACGAGCTGCGCACGTGCCGCCGCATATAGAAGTGCCTCCGTATGATCATCCATCTCCGCGTATGCGCGGTTCAGTAAAATCCCGCGGACTGCCTCGCTGATCGCGGTTCCGCCCGGTTCTCTGGTTAACACAACCTCTGTGTAACCATTCGCTTCAAGATATGTCTTCAGCTTTGAAATCTGTGTCGTCTTTCCGGAACCATCCGGTCCCTCCATCGTAAGAAATAAGCCCTTCATAATCGCTCCCTTTTCCTTCGCATAGCTATTTATACTATACCATTATCAGAAGGATTTTACCATAGATTTTTTCTTTCGTATATGTTATACTTAGTTGTGTTTTGCAATATATGTGCAAAGCGAATATAAAAGGAGGTCAGTTATCATGGCAAAACAGATTGATAAATCTATGTTGATTCACGAGATTATCGAGGTTGATCCAGGAAATGCAGCGATTCTTATGGCTGCCGGCATGCACTGTGTCGGATGTCCATCCGCAGCTATGGAGAGTCTCGAGGAGGCATGTATGGTTCACGGCATGAATTGTGATGAGGTCATTGCCGACATCAACGCATATCTTGCTAAGAAGGAAGCAAATGCTTAATAAATGCAGACGGCGGAGCACATGGGTGTTTCGCCGTTCCACAGCGAAAGGGGGCAATTTAAATGTCTTATAATAATGATTATAACAATGGTTATAATAGTGGCTATAACAACAATAACGACTATAACAACAACTATAATTACGACTACAATTATAACAACGGCTACAACAGCCAGTACCAGTATAACAATGCCGGATATGACAACAATGGCTATGGCGGCGGTAATTACAATTACAACAACGGTTATTCCGCTTCTTCCGGGAAGATTATTTCCACAGAGGCATACAACCTGATCATCGGCGGCGTCCTGCTGTATGGTTTCATTGTGAACTGCATCATGACGGCTGTCTTCAGTGATTCCATCATGCGTTTCGTGATTTCGAATCCGCTTCTGTTCTACATCGGCTATTTTGTCTGTGCAATTGCCGGTACGATGATGGTCCGCAAATCAAACAATCCGGTTATAAGCTTCATCGGCTACAACCTCGTTGTTGTTCCAATCGGAGTCGTAATCTCATTTACCGTAACTGCGTACACGATGATGGAAGGGGGCTCGATCGTTACCGCATCATTTGCGATCACAGCCGTTGTAACACTCGTCATGATGTTTGTATCATCACTTTATCCACGTGTGTTCTTAAGCATGGGCAGAACACTTGGCATCACATTACTTGTCACGATTGTTGCGGAACTGATTCTGACACTGATCATGGGAAGCGGTGCACTTCCGATCATCGACTACATCGTTGTTGCAATCTTCTGCCTGTACATCGGTTATGACTGGGCGAAGGCAAACGCAGTTGAGAAGACAGCAGACAATGCGATCGACGCAGCCTGCGAACTGTATCTGGATATTGTTAATCTGTTCTTACGCATCATGAGAATTCTGGCGCGCGCGAACAGAAACTAATCATACAAGAAACTTATTTAGAGGAGAGCATTGAACATGAGTAGTGCAATTGATACAAAATCCGTAAATTCCATTCGTGTGCTTGCCGCAGACGCCATCCAGAAGGCAAACTCCGGTCATCCGGGACTTCCACTTGGTTCTGCTCCTATGGCATATGAGCTGTGGGCAAACCACATGAACCACAATCCGAAAGATCCAAAATGGGAAAACCGCGACCGTTTCATTCTGTCCGGTGGACATGGCTCCGCCCTGTTATATTCCCTGCTTCACTTCTTCGGTTACGGTATCACAATTGAGGATATGAAAAACTTCCGTCAGCTTGGTTCCAAGACACCGGGACATCCGGAATATGGTCACACGGTTGGCGTAGAAGCCACCACTGGTCCACTTGGCGCCGGTATGGCAATGGCAGTTGGTATGGCAATGGCAGAAAAGCATCTTGCCGCAACCTTCAACAAGAAGGACTTCCCGGTCGTTGACCACTATACCTACGTACTTGGCGGTGACGGCTGTATGATGGAAGGCATCAGCTACGAGGCATTCTCACTCGCAGGCACACTCGGCTTAGAGAAGCTGATTGTATTATATGATTCCAACAACATTTCAATCGAAGGTGACACGAACATCGCGTTCCGTGAGAATGTAAGAAAACGTTTTGAGTCTTTCGGTTTCCATACCCAGCTTGTTGAGGATGGAAATGACTTAGATGCCATCGGCAAGGCAATCGAAGCAGCCAAGGCCGAAAAAGGCAGACCTTCCATGATCGAGATCAAGACGAAGATCGGTGCCGGCTGTCCTGCCAAGGAAGGCAAGGCAAGTGCACATGGCGAACCACTCGGTGTCGAGAACGTTGCAGCACTCCGTGCAAACCTTGGTATCGCTGACAACGGTCCATTTGTTTTAGATCAGGATGTCTACGATCATTTTGCCAAGCTTGCTGAGGAAAAGGCAGCTGCCGAAGACGCATGGAATGCATTATTCGCAGACTACTGCAAGACATATCCGGAGATGAAAGAGCTGTGGGATACCTACCACAACACAGATAATGCAAAATGTCTGTATGACTTAGACGAATTCTGGAATTCCTTCGACAAGCCGGAAGCAACCAGAAATGTATCCGGAAAGCTTTTGAATATCATCAACAATGTTGTCCCGAATATGTTTGGCGGGGCCGCAGACCTTGCTCCATCTACAAAGACAAACATGAAAGACGCCGGTGATTACTCCAAGGAGAATCCGCTCGGCAAGAACATCCATTTCGGTATCCGCGAGATCGCAATGGCCGCAATCGGAAACGGTATCGCCCTGCACGGTGGTTTACGTCCATTCGTCTCTACATTCTTCGTATTCAGCGATTATGTAAAGCCAATGGCAAGACTTTCCGCTCTGATGGGTGTTCCACTTACTTATGTATTGACCCATGACAGTATCGGTGTCGGCGAGGATGGTCCAACCCACGAGCCAATCGAGCAGCTTGCTATGCTCCGTGCTATGCCGAACTTCTATGTATATCGTCCGGCAGATGCAACCGAGTGTGCAGCCGCATGGTACTTTGCAGCAAACAAGAAGGATGCACCAACGGCTCTGGTTCTCTCCAGACAGAATCTGCCACAGTTAGATGGCAGCAGCCAGGAAGCATTGAAGGGCGGTTATATCTTAGAGGATTCTGTGAAGGATACACCGGATGCTATCATCATCGCGACCGGATCTGAGGTTTCTCTTGCTGTCGAAGCGAAGAAAGAGCTTGCAACCGAGAACATTGATGTTCGCGTGGTCAGCATGCCATGTATGGATCTGTTCGAGGATCAGCCGGATGAGTATAAGGATGCTGTTCTTCCTAAGAACGTAACAGCCAGAGTTGGTGTCGAGGCACTCTCCGAGTTCGGATGGGGCAGATACATCGGTATCAACGGTCAGTTCGTTGGAATGAAGTCATTCGGTGCTTCTGCACCGGGCAGCCAGCTCTTCGAGTACTTCGGCATCACAAAGGATGCAGTTGTCGCAGCTGTAAAGAAAACATTGAACTAACTTATTAAGAATCTTATATGAATTTCATGTCCCATGCAGATATTCCGTCTGAATGGGACATAAATGCAAAAAGATCATCGATGTCATAACAACGTCGATGATCTTTTTATTATCATTTTATTTTCTTAATATCTCTATATCCGGATATCCATTCTGTCCCGGATATAGTCCTGTGATTCTACAGCTTCGCAAGCGTCTGTAATGCATTCGCATCCAGGATCAGCTTATAGTGTTCACGCATGTGACTCGGTGTCGCATAAGTCGTACGCACACGGTTACTGTATTCACCCAGCAGATTACAGGTCTTCACAAATTCGTTCTCCGTGTTCTGATTCTTCGTCATATACAGATAGAACCGGCTGTCACGCGGATTCTTGTACAAAGAGTTCTCACTCTTATATATATCCTTCACCAGTTTCGCAGATACAATAACCTGATCCAGATTCTTAAATGCATAAATGCGGAACACTTCCGGTTCCTGCTCCTGCACATCCTGTCTGATCTCCGTTCTGCGATCCGAAGCATTCGCTGCCCCCGGCTTCAAGCCCTTGCCGCTCACAAGCCCACTCAAATCCTCTGCCAGACCTCCAATCGCCTTAAGCAGACCATTCACCGGATTATTCTCCGCAAGCATCTGTTCATCCTCATCTTCGTCCACCAGACCAAGACCGCCATCTGCATCTTCTCCATCCTCATCCTCTTCATCCTCCATATCGGATGGACGTGTGAATCTGGAGAATCGCGTATCCAGTTCTTCCGGATCGTCGACTTTCGTAATTACCAGAATCAGACACTCTGGCGATACAGGTATTGCTTCTATCATAAGTGGGACATTATCCACATCAAAACCCAATTCACTTGATGCCTGCTGCATCAACTCGCGGAATAGCGCTTTCGCTTTCTCTGTTCCATATGCCAATTCCGTCAAATGAATTTCCTTATCTGCCAGGTCTGACTTATAAAGTGTGCAACGTATCTGATTCTCACTTAATCGTTCTAACTTCATAGTTGTCAACTCCTTTGCATATGTTCAAAAAACAATTTTTTTGTACTACTTAGTTTATCACAAAACTGTCACATGTAAAGCAATTTCTCATTTTTTTCACAATTAATTGCTGGAAATTCACTGCTGCGCACTTGCATTTTCCTCTGATATATAGTAGGATATGAGTTGCATAGTTAATTACATTCTTTATTCTTTGTAGGGTTTCCTACATTTATTCCATGTGTTTTAATAGACGGCGCAGCATTATATTTCGAAGGAATATAGATATATCACAGACCTCTTATGCCTATACGGATATAATATGCGCCAGGAAAAAGAAGGTGATAATCCAGAAAATCTAACTCTGACTGCATAATCAGGACATAAAGAAAAGAGCCTTGACTTATTCAAGACTCTTTTTCTATATGTAACCGCTATTGGATTACTCCTCAGAGATAACACCTGTTGGGCAAGTTCCTGCACATGCTCCGCATGAAATACACAGAGAAGCGTCGATCTCGTACTTGCCATCGCCTTCTGAGATTGCGCCTACAGGACAAGCGCCTGCACATGCTCCACACATAACGCATCCATCGTTAATCTTAAATGCCATGGTAATATCCTCCTTACTCTTCCTTTGATATTGATAAAATGATAAAATCAACGTTTATTGATAATAATTATCACGTTGACATTGTAACGCTTTTTTCTTCAGATAGCAAGTAATTTTTACAATTTCCTATAACTGGTTGCTATCCTGTCCTTTTTGGTAGAAATGCATCAGAATCTTCGCTATCCACGCAGGCCAGAACTTCCGGTACATCGCATAATCCTCC